>JAFTNV010000038.1 GCA_017451685.1 Alistipes sp. | reverse complement strand
GTCTACGGTGTAGGGAGCATTCTCAGCTGCTGCCCAGAAGATAACTGAGTAGGTGTTACCCGTAGTAAGGTGAAGATTTACGGTTGTTGAGCCGTGAATCTCGGCATCTGTTACCGTAAGGTCGGTCAACTCGTTGCCCGCTGCATCGTATACAGCATACTGCAATACGGTAGCCGTCAGGCCATCGCTGAATGCACGGGTAGCAATCTCGGGAGTACCCACTGCAAATGTAACCTGAGCAGTCTCATCAACATTGTTGACGACCTCGGGTTCATTCTGACATGATGTGGCAAACATCATCGTTGCCGCAACCATTCCAAACAAAATTTTCTTTGTCATAATGAAATGTTTTTAATAGTTAATGATTTTATGGTTAATTGTTAATATATCTCTATGTTATAATCGTCGCCATCGTATCCCGGGTTTATCGTAACGCCACCCGTAGCCTTCGACGTGAGGAACTCACCCTTGACTACCGTAAGCTTGCTACGCACGATGGGCACATTCACGGGATTCGACGATGACATAAGCTCACCCTCGCGGTTATACACCTCGACCGATATTGCGAGGGTCGTCTCCGTGCCGTTAACGAATACGTAGTCGTAACCGAGGGTCATCTCCTTCTCGTCCTCGGCATACATGCGGCTGACGAACGACATGCCCGTCCACGAGTCGCCCGGCTTGTCGGTAAACATATTAAACTCGCGGGGCATGAAGTAGTTATAGCGGAAGACAACGTAGAAGTCGCCCAGGTCGATGCTCTGCAACAACTGCTCGTATGCCGCACGTGGGTCGGAATCCAACTCGACATTCATAAGCATGCCGCGCTCCTTCATCATCTGAGCCACACGGCTGAGGAAGACCTCCACATCGGTAGATACGAACTTGAACTTACCCATCGGGCGCTTCATCTCGGCCGTAGCCTCATTATTTATGGTGTCGAGGATGGGGCCCGTATAATATGCGGGGTTCATTACCGTTGCCGTAGCATAGCCACGGAAGGCATCGCGATAGTCGTTGCTACCCGAGTGATTATCCTTGTCGGCGAGGATGATAGCCGCGAAGTCCTCAGTGTTGTAATACTTATCGTCGGTGCTATCCACATCGACATAGTCGGCCCACACCCTAAAGTCGTATGTACCCTCCGAAAGGTACAGATTGGCCGTGTAGTTCAGATCTGTGGCGTCGTGCTTCGTGAATACGAACGTAGCATCCTCAACACGATTTTCGCCCTCAACATTATCGGTACGATAGGCCTTAATCGTATAACGAATGTCGTGATGCTCGACCACGCCCTTAGTCTCCAACTCACCATTACGGGTATATGCCACCTCCTTATGCAGGGGCATCTCCGTATCGAAGTCGAGGTGCAGCTGGAACGCCACCTTATCGTAGTGCTCCGACGGGAACTCATGCACATCGCAACCGGCAAATGCAATGAGCATAAGACACATGAGCGTATGCAGGAATCGTCTCATCGCTTGCCTCCTTTCTTCTTAAGGTCAAACGAATAGGAGAACGACACCGCCACGTTGTCAATGCCCCAATATGTCCTCTTTACGCTCTCTACGAACATACCGTCCTTCGTATCGGGCGTGTTGTAGAACTTATCGTAGTGGAGCCTATACACTCCGGCACCCACTGTGAACTCCACGTGCCACTTGTTGTTCTTCGCTATGGGCATACGATAGCCCACGCTAAGACCACCACCCAGAAGCGGGGTGTTACCGCCATGATCCTGATAGCGGTAGTCGCCATCTACGGCGAGGTTATACTGCGCATAGCCGAAGTGGGCGCCAACGAAGAACTTCTGGTTGTTCTCCTTAAACCAGTAGCGCAACTCGGGCTGCACGGCAAGCGTACGGAACTTCATGGTCTCGGTGAAGTAGTTATATGCCGAGTAGTATAGGGGCACCGACACCGACAGATGCTTCATGATGTCGACCTCCACAGCAGCGTTGGTGATGGCGAAGCCCCAACCTAAGGCGTTGCTCTTGACGTGCAACTTACGGCTCCACATCTCCGTATCGACACCTTGTGGTGCTGCGGCCACCGACGAGGGCTTCAGCGCGAAGCTCTTAGGCTCAATCTTAGGCTCGTTGTCAAGCGCCGGGGTAGCGTGCTCCACATCGACACCCTCGACAGGCTCGAACACAACGGCCTTGTCCTCGTAATATAATATAAAGAATGAGGAGTTACGCAACAGAGGGTAATACGTGGCGCGCAGGTAGCGGTATATGGGCAACTGCTCCATACGCCACTTCTTCGTACCTCGGTTTACATCGGCATCAATGACGGCGAGCACCCTCTCTATTGTCGACTGCTTCATCAGCGTATCGCGCACGACATAGTCGCGCAGCTCCGGCCACGACTCTGTGTCGCCACGCACATAGAGGCGATCCGAGAGTTCGGGATGGTGCTCGAGCAGATAATTATGCATTGTCTTTGCCCTCCTCTTTGCCAACATCACGTTGTGCTCGTAGACACCCTCGGGCGAAGACTTCGACACAACGACAACAGAGTCAATGCGAGAGAGGCCGATGGAGTCTATCGTGCGTGAGAATTTATGCAACGAGGCACCATTACCCATGTATTGCAAGTCGATGTCATAATTATCGAATTTGAAGTGTACCTCGATATTACTTATCCTCTTGCGCTCGCGCTGGTGCACACTCGTATCACCGGCCTCGATAACACCGCCAAAGCGGGTTTCGCAACCGGTTTCCGTACTACACTCTTGCGCCCGTGCGGTTCCTATAACTAATAGAAACAGAGTGAGCAATATGCTGTACCTCCTGATAGGCATCAGATACGAGTTAGGGTTTTTCTATTTTTCTGTTTGCCTTGTTTACATAATAATCCACACAAACGAGGATATTTTCACCACAAATATACGAAAAATTATATCAGAATTACAAAACATTTTTTGTATTTTTTCGCACAGGGGGGGGGTATTTTTTTGATATTCAGTGATTTACCCCCCCCCGCAGCATATTTGCGCCTTAAAAATTTTATACCAATTTTACATATACATAAATATTCGCGTACAATGAGGGTGATTATTCCCCGTAAAGTCCATATCGAGATTCATCATATTTTGGGCGTTTACATTATCAAAATTTCGGTTTTCGTAAAATTTCACTATCTTTGTGGGATTATATATAAATAGGTATGGAGCGCATAGCTATATTTCCTGGGTCGTTCGACCCCTTCACCCGTGGCCACAAGGCCATCGTCGACGAGGCACTCAGCATCTTCGACAAGGTCGTCATAGCCATAGGTCACAACACCGAGAAGCGTGGCATGCTCACGCCCGAGGCGCGCAGGAGGCTTATCCAAGATGTATATCGCGGTAACGAGCGCGTGGAGGTCACGGTATACTCCTCGCTCACGGGCGACGAGGCGCGACGCCAAGGCGCCAAGGTGATTATACGCAGCGTGCGCAATGCCATAGACTTCGAGTATGAGCGCACGATGGAGCGCGCCAACCGCTACATATACCCCGACCTCAGCACCGTGATACTCATGGCACCGGCCGAGGTGGAGCACATATCGTCGTCGCTCGTGCGCGAGTTGCGCGCCTTCAACCACGATGTCGCGGAGCTGATGCCCGAGGGCATAGCGCTCGACAACTACACCGAAAACGAATAACTAAAAAGTAATACAACCCAACTATGCAGTTTACAGCAGAGATGATTGCCGGATTACTCGGCGGAACAATCGTCGGCGACAAGGGCGCTACCGTATCTACGGTGTCGTCTATCGACGGCGGCAAGGCGGGCTCGTTAGCCTACCTCACAAACCCTAAGTACGAACAGTATGTATACACCACCGAGGCGAGCATCGTCTTGGTAGACAACACCTTCGAGCCCAAGGGCGAGGTTAAGACAACACTCATAAAGGTCGAGAACGTAGGCCAGTGTGTGCTCAACCTCCTCGAGATGTACAACGCCACACGCCCCCAGAAGACCGGCATATCGAAGCTCGCCTCGATACACGAGGGCGCCACACTTGGCGACAACTGCTACGTGGGTGACTTTACCGTCATCGAGTCAACGGCAAAGGTTGGCAACAACGTGCAGCTATACCCGCAGTGCTACGTGGGCGACAACGTGACGATTGGCGAGGGCACGAAGATATACCCTGGCGTGAAGATTTACGAGGGCACGGTGATAGGCAAGAACTGCATCATACATGCTGGCGTGGTGCTCGGCGCCGATGGCTTCGGCTTCGCACCGAAGGAGGATGGCACATTTGCCAAGATTCCGCAGCTGGGCAACGTAATCATCGAGGATAACGTGGAGCTTGGCGCCAACACCTGCATCGACCGCGCAAAGACCGACGCGACGATCATACGCAGTGGCGTGAAGCTCGACAACCTCATACAGATAGGTCACAACGTGGAGATAGGTGCCAACACCGTGATGTCGGCACAGGTGGGCATTGCCGGCACATCGAAGGTGGGTGCCAACTGCTTCGTGGCAGGACAGGTGGGCGTTGCCGACCATGTGACCATAGGCGACCGCGTGAAGATAGGCTCGAAGTCGGGCATAGACAAGAATGTGGGTGACGACGAGATACGCTTCGGCTACCCCGCCCTCCCCGGCATGCAGTATCACCGTTCGTTTGCCATCTTCCGCCAGCTCCCCGACATGGCACAGAAGATGCGCGAGATGGAGAAGCGCCTAACGAAACTCGAGGAGTAAGGTGAGCGACACGGTGCGCATAATGGGCATAGACCCGGGAACCAACTACATGGGCTACGGCGTTATCGAGATACGCGGTGGCAAGCCCGAGGCATTGGTCATGGGCGAGGTAGACCTACATAAGATTAAGGATGCACACCAGAAGCTACGCTACATCTTCGAGCGCGTGCAGAGCCTCACGACGGAGTATCGCCCCACGGAGGTAGCCTTCGAGTCGCCCTTCTTTGGCGAGAACGTACAGTCGATGTTGAAGCTCGGCCGAGCACAGGGTGTCGCCATCGCTGCGGTGCTCAGCGCCTCGGAGGGTGCGACGATTGCCGAGTATGCGCCCTCACGCATCAAGCAGGCGATAACAGGGCGAGGATTGGCCTCGAAGGAGCAGGTGGCCGTGATGATAAACTCCATCCTCGGCACCGACTACAAGCCGCGCAAGATGGATGCTACGGATGGCATGGCCGTGGCGCTATGTCACTGGTTTACCACCTCCAACATGCTCACGCGCGCCACAGCAGGAGAGCACCGCAAGGGCTTAGGTGGCGGCAGCAAGGCGCGATGTGGCAGCTCCTCGTGGGAGGCCTTCGTAAGGTCGAACCCCGAGAGGATAAAGACAAAATAGAAACAACTTAACACGTATAGACTATGAACAGACTGATGACATTGATAGGCGCCATGGCGCTTATGGCAGGCTGCGCCGGTGGCGATGCCGCAAAGAAGATAACAATCACGGGCGACCTTAACGGCACGCCCTTCGTTGAGGGTAACATCGTGACACTGAGCGTCTATGGCGAGGGTGAGGACACTCTGGCCGAGACTACGCTCGACAAGGATATGTGCTTCAGCGCCGAGGTGGAGCTCGAGGGTGACACCTTCGTGCTGCTCAACGTCGACGGCAACGACGTCGCCTTCATCGCCATTGATGGCAACGACATCGCCATCGACTTCGACGAGGAGGCCTACAACTTCGATATCGAGGGCTCTAAGACTCAGGACATAATCATGGCTGCCGAGGAGCGCCTTGGCGAGATATTCATGCGCGAGGATGCCACTGAGGAGGATATCATCGCCCTCGTTGACGAGGTCGTTGCTGCCAACCGCGACAATCTCTGCGGCTTGCACTTCCTACGCTACTACGCCATGGTAGGCTCGCTCGACGAGCACTTTGTAGAGTTGTTCAACTCGCTCGACAAGAGCCTTGCTAATCAGCCCATGTACGAGAGCTACGCCGCGCAGATTAAGAACATCAAGAATACGGCTATCGGCGCCGACCTCCAGGATATCGTTCTGCCGAACACCGAGGGCGAGATGGTGAGCGTTGCCGAGTTGTGCAAGAGTGGCAAGTGGGTGCTCGTAGACTTCTGGGCTACGTGGTGCGGCCCCTGCCGTGGCGAGATTCCCTACCTCGTTGCTGCATACGAGAAGTTTGCGCCCAAGGGCCTCGAGATATATGGCGTGTCGTTCGACCGTAATGGCACGGAGGATAAGTGGAAGCAGTTCCTCGAGGATAACAATATGACGTGGGTGAACGTGTGGGGCACGGATACGGAGGGCGCATGGAGCGTTGCCGAGCACCTCAACGTGAACGCCATCCCTGCGAACTTCCTCTACTCGCCCGAGGGTAAGCTCGTAGCGAAGAGCTTGCGCGGTGAGGATGTAGAAAAGATTCTCGCGGAGCACATCAAGTAAAGCGTTGATTAACAACATCAAGCGATAGCGACGACTTCGGTCGTCGCTTTTTTTTGTATTTTTTTTTGCGAAATTATTTGCACAGAAGAAATATTTGTCGTACATTTGCACTCGCAAAAGCAAAGGAATGGCTCCGTAGCTCAACTGAATAGAGTACTTGACTACGGATCAAGCGGTTACAGGTTTGAATCCTGTCGGAGTCACAAGGCGGCAATCGAAAGGTTGCCGCTTTTTGTTTTACGGGTCATCCGAAAAACATAGTAATTCCTGACTGAGCCCACTTTTCGTTAGCGGAAGTAGATACTGCCTTACCACTATATATTTTTTGTTGTTAGAAGGTAGCAGATACAACGCTCGGCGAAAATGCCGTCGATAGGTGGCAAGAAGTGCAACCCTATTTTTCGTCAGAGTGGTGTAGATGTGGTGCATCGCAAAAGAGACTACCTCGGGATAGTACATTGAAGTACAGCCCGGGGTAGTCTACTCGTAGGGATGTGCCGCAGATGCGCCACTATCACGAAAAATTAATTTTCGTTAGCGGCAGTAGATGCTGCCTTATAACAACAAAAAAAAGAGGATTGGAAAATTCCAACCCTCTCGTTCTGGGAGTAACAAGATATTACTTGTTCTTCTTATCGTAGCGCTTTGCGTAACGGCTCATAAACTTATCCACACGACCAGCGGTGTCTACCAACTTCATCTTACCTGTGTAGAAGGGGTGAGATGTGTTAGAGATTTCCATCTTATACACGGGATAGGTTTCGCCGTTCACCTCGATGGTCTCCTTTGTCGAAACGGCGGACCTGCACAAAAACACGTGGTCGTTCGACATATCCTTGAACGCCACTAAACGATAATTCTCCGGATGAATACCCTTTTTCATTTCGTCTTTTTGTTATAATTAAGTACTTAATTCGGGCGCAAAGGTAACACTATTTTCGTAAATAGCAAACATAACTGCCACTTTTTTATACGCACGAAGGCAAAATAGAGCGTCGCAAAACTTTTTACGTCGCCTTTTTTCGATTTTTTCTTGGCGGGCTCGGATTTTTGTACTACCTTTGCACTGATATAGTGGGATAGCGCGACTACCCACGCGATGTTTAACTAATAATTGCTGACTATGGACGATGGCTATCATTCCAAAAATAACAGCTGTATCGTATCTCAACACGATACCCTTCGTCTATGGCATCGAGCATGACGAACATCTACGTGCCGACCTATTGTTGGCACCTCCCGCCGACTGTGCAAAGAACTACATCGAGGGTAAGGCCGACATAGCCCTACTCCCGGCTGCTGTTGTGCCCGAGTTGCACGACACAAACATCATCACCGACTACTGCATAGGTGCAGTGGGCGCGGTGCGCACCGTGACCATCATGTCCGACACGCCGATAGAGCGTGTGCGTCGCGTATGGCTCGACCCCCACTCGCGCACATCGGTGCAGCTATGTGGCTATTTAGCAAAGCACAAGTGGCGCATAGCCCCCGAGTGGCTCAACATGAGCGACTACGCCATCACGGCCGAGCGCAAGGAGGGCGACGCCTACCTGCTCATCGGCGACAAGGTCTTCGACTACGAGGGCATGTTCCGCTACACCTACGACCTCGCCATAGAGTGGCGCGAGGCCACGAAGCTACCCTTCGCCTTTGCCGTATGGGTAGCACGCAAGGGGGTGTCGTATGAGGTTACGGACGAGTTACAGCGCGCGCTCACCTTTGGTGTGGAGCACGTATGGGAGGCTGTGGCCGAATCAAAGTATATGGGTAACGATGGTGGCATCACGGCCTACGACTACCTCACGCGCAACATTGACTTCATCCTCGACGAGGAGAAGCACCGCGCCTTGAAGAAGTTCTGGGACGCGGGCATACGCATAGTTCCCCGATCCTATTAAAGAGGCCGTGCGGCCCTGCCGTGCGACTTCTTACCTCCGAAGGGTGGCAATTGTTGAGCCACCACGAACCCCGCCCACGGGCATAGTTGAATAATAAAGAATAAAACTATTGGAGGAGATATGATCACCATCTATCTTAAGCAATACAACAAGATTATCCGCAACGCCGACCCCGACCTCTTCGACGAGCTCGGCTTCGACGACATCCTATGGATCGACCTCTTGGACCCCTCAATCAAGGAGCAGAAGGCCGTGGAGAACTTCATGGAGCTGAGCCTACAGACGAAGCAGCAGGTCGAGGAGATCGAGTCTACATCTAAATACTCGGAGACCGAGAATGCCATAATCTCGAACTCTAACTTCTTCGTGCCCCAGGGCGAGTCGTTCACCGTGGAGCCCGTGTCGTTCATCATCTCGAATGAGGGTGTGCTTGTGTCTATGCGCCAAGCGGAGTTTCGCACCTTCCGCGAGGCGGAGAAGCGTCTGCAGATGAACTACCGCTCGTACTCTACGGGCTACCACATCCTCATCTCGCTCCTCGAGGTGCGCATCGACTACGATGCCGACCTTGTGGAGATGGTGGGCAAGCAGGTAGCGACGATGAGCAAGGATATATCGAGTGGCTCGAAGATCGACAAGGAGGTATTGTACCGCATCAATGCCCTGCAGGAGAATACTATGTTGCTGCGCGAGAATATCTTCGACCGCCAGCGCGTGCTCTCCTCTATCCTCCGCTCGGAGCGCTTCCCCAACGATATATACCCGCGCCTACAGCTGATGCTCAAGGACGTTAACTCGCTTATCAGCCATGCCGACTTCAGCTTCCAGCGTCTGGACTATATCCAGGATGCCGCCCTCGGCCTTATCAACATCGAGCAGAACGAGATTGTGAAGATCTTCTCCGTGGCTGCCGTAATCTTCATGCCCGCGACACTCGTGGCGAGTATGTACGGTATGAACTTCAAGTTTATGCCCGAGTTGGAGTGGGAGTACGGCTACGTGTGGGCCATAGCCCTTATGCTTATAGTCTCGGGGCTGACGTTCTGGTTCTTTAAGTTTATGAAGTGGCTATAGGCTACTATGCTAACAATATGGGGCTGACTAAAAAGTTGCTTAGCCAGCCTTTGATACCTAAGAGAGTGAATAAAAAGATGTAGTTTTAGGCCTGCGAAGCCCGAAAAACCGCAGTTTA
Source organism: Alistipes sp. (assembly GCA_017451685.1). Classification (GTDB taxonomy): domain Bacteria; phylum Bacteroidota; class Bacteroidia; order Bacteroidales; family Rikenellaceae; genus Alistipes. Next base: position 46,886 of record JAFTNV010000038.1, on the reverse strand, counting down.
CTTGGCGTAAATGAGGAGTTTGAGGGCGAGCGTAACGACAAAATACACTTTTTATTCACTCTCAATTTTTATTTGTAAAGTGACTACTCCTCAACCGTGTAGACATGGTGTTCATCGCCTACGAACACCTCAATCTCGACAGCACCCTCGGGCACGTTGACCTCAACATACTGGCCGTCAAAGATATAAGTATACACCTCGCCACTCCACGTGTCGCGCACGACAACCTCCGCAAAGGGCTGAGGCTCGGCAAGTTCAACGCCGATGGTTCTATCATCCATCCAGTCGAGTTTCACGACAACGCGCGGGCGTGGCAGCTTCGTCGAGGGAACTATGGGGCGGCGCTTGATTGGCACGGTAGGCCTTCCGGGCAATGGATGCGGCTTGTTGGTATCGAGGTTTAGGTCGGCATCGGCAGCAGAGCACCCCCACATCACAAGTGCCGTTATCACCGCGGTGATAATATATATAAGGTATCTTCTCATAATGTTACTTCTCCGAGAGGGCATCAACAAGCACCTCCGTACCCTCCGCCCCGACATTCTTAATCTTCTGCTTGATGTTATATCGTATCTTCGACACCGACACGGGGTCGCTATCGATAAATATCGCTATTGCACGGTTCGAGAAGCCCGCAAAGACATAGAGAGACACGCGCCTGTCGCGCTCGCTGAGCCTCGGAAGCAACTCGTTGAGCCTTCGCATAAGACCTCCGCGGTACTCGTCGACGGCAGCCTCCAACTCCTCGAGGCGCTTGCCGTCATTCTTTATAGCCTCGATGGTCTGCACAAGCTTATTGAAAACCATGTTCTTATGGCGCGCAGAGCCACTATGGTCGTAGTACGTCTCGCACAGTTCGTTAAGTTCAACAAAGCGGTCGCGGTAGAGGCTTCCCACCGACGACGACATCTCCGCAGGGAGGGTGCGGAGCGTTAGCTGTAACTCGCTCACGGTCTCCACGTACTGCGCAATCTCGCGATTCTTGCTGCGTAGGCGATACCACGCAAAGAGGACGATGACTATTATCAGGATTACTGCACCCGCAAATATCACAGCGTTACGCTCAGCCACAAGCTCCCTCTCGCGGCGCTCAGCACGCAGGTCGCGCTGAAGCATCTCCACCTCGACATTCAAGACAGGCTGCTCCAGCACCTCGAGCATGAGCCTATCCTGAGCATTCTTACTCCGCTCCTGCCAGCGTAGCGCCTCGTCGGTATCTCCCGCATTGCGGTAGATGATATATCGAGCATACTCTATGTCCGCCCACTCGTTATCCTCCATCGTCTGCGCCCTATCGACAAGCCTCAACGCCTCCGCCACACGCCCCTCGCGCGAGAGGAGCATGGCTCTTACAGCGTTGTAGTGAGCATCGCCAAAGAGCAGGCAGTCATCCTCCGTGAAGGTGTCGAGATATTGGCTACATGCCACATAATCATCGCAATATATCGACAAGTCGAGCAGTTCGTGCAATACACCGCACTCAAACTCCCTATTTTCCACCTCCTTGGCATACTGCAACGCCTCGCCAAGCACCTCCTCGGCACGCTCAAAGTCGCGCAGCTGTACGAGCATGCCGCCCATGTCGTAGAGAAGGCTTGCCGCGTGATACTCCAACGTGAGGGCATCGAAGCACTCCTTCGCGGCACCATACTCCTCTAAGGCATTAGCAAAGAGGCAGCCATCGCTGTATATGTCGCCCTTGGTGCGGTGCACAAGCCCCTCAAGGCGAGTATTTGTGCTCTGCTCCAGCGACACCTCAGCCTCCACGAGGGCGACCATCGCCTCGGCAAGTGCTCCACGGTTACGCTCTACAAGAGCCACCTGCACAAGGGCACGTGCGCGCTCCGCATGGTCGTGGCTGTCGATGTAATAGTTGCGCATAGGTCGCGCCAAGGAGTCGTCGGCAATGTCGACATAGTTGTAGTAGTAGGCCTCGCTACACACCAGCGCATAGCGAGCACGATGCTCCTCGGACTTGAAGTCGTCGAACTTAACACGCCGAATGGCCTTTAGCGCCTCCTCGGGATTATCCGCGAGAAGCCTCTCGGCCTCGTTGACAATGCGCACAGCCTCCCTATCCGAGCCACAGCCCACGGTCATCAACATAACGACCACGGCCATAGCCGGCAGCACAACACGACGAAGAGTATGTAGAGTACGAAATATCATAATCGCCTAAAAACCACATTCGTTATGCAAATATAATCATTTATTTCGTAACTGCAAATTAAGCTCCCACCACCATACCCACCACCATTGAAGCCTAAAACTCAATGGCTAACGCATAAATGAAAAGTTTTTAGAAATTAATTAAAAATTGAGGATAATTTCCAAAATATTTTATTATCTTTGTATAATGAATTAAATGTTTGCAATAGAAAATGACATCACTGGCTAAGTATTTTAATATTGATGCCGAGGAGAACCTCAAGGGCATCACACATAAGAATAACATTCTTAAGCGCAACATCATCGCCTACATGGCACTCAACGGTGAGTGTACGCTCTCGGAGCTTACGCGCGAGTTGCACATAAGCGTGCCGACGATGACAAAGCTCGTGCAGGAGCTTGCCGACGACCTTATCGTCATCGACCTCGGCAAGGTGGAGACCCCGGGTGGTCGTCGCCCCAACGTATTTGGCTTGGCCAACTCGGCGATATACTTCGCCGGCATAAACGTGGGTCGCGACCACATGACATACGTCGTCACCGACCTGCAGAACAACGTCATCAGCGAGCGCACGGACAACACCTTCGAGCTTGTTGACCGCCCGCAGTGCTTAGAGCGCATCTGCCAGAATATCGAGGCCTTCGTTGCCGACTGCGGCATCGACAGGGAGAAGATTCTCGGCGTGGGTGTCTCGATGGTGGGTCGTGTGAATCCCGAGACGGGACGCTCGTACAAGTACTTCACCTCGAGCGAGGAGTCTCTCACCGACATCATATCTTCGCGCATAGGCATCCGCGTGATGCTCGAGAACGACACGCGTGCACGCTGCTATGCGGAGTATACCACAGGTAAGTCGAAGAACGAGAGCAACGTCATCTACCTGCATATGGGTCGCGGTGTGGCCATCGGCATCGTCATCGACGGCAAGCTATACTACGGCAAGAATGGCTTTGCGGGCGAGTTCGGACATATACCCTTCTTCGACAACGAGATAATCTGTGCTTGCGGTAAGAAGGGGTGCCTCGAGACTGAGGTCTCGGGTATCGCCATCGAGGATAAGATTGTGCAGCTGATCAAGAGTGGCGTGAACACCCACCTACGCGAGATGTACGACCGTGGCGAGAGCATACACATCAACGACATCATCGCCGCAGCACGCAACGACGACAACCTCGCCATCGAGCTTATCGAGGAGGCGGGCGAGAAGGTAGGCAAGGCCGTGGCCTTCCTTATCAACACGTTCAACCCCGAGACCGTCATCGTCGGTGGCAACCTCGCACAGGCGGGTGAGTATCTGATGCTCCCGCTTAAGTCGTCGACAAACAAATACTCGCTCAACCTCGTATATAAGGATACGAAGTTCCGCGTGTCGAAGATGTCCGACAGCGCTAACGCATGGGGCGTGGCGATGCTGATACGCAATAAGGTCATCGGCCTGTAGCATGGAGCTGCGTAGCGATATATGTCGTCTTAGGGCGCTGGAGCCTACCGACCTCGATGTTATCTACCTCTGGGAGAACGACCCCGCGGTGTGGAGGGTGAGTGGCACGATAGCCCCCATCTCGCGTGAGCGTCTAAGACAGTTTATTGCCGAGCAGAGCTACGACCTCTACGCCACACATGAGATGCGCCTCGTCATCGAGAGCGAGGGCGTTGCCGTGGGCACGCTCGACATCGTCGACTTCGACCCCCACCACCGTCGCTTCGGCATCGGTATCCTCGTCTACGACACCTCGCAACGACGTCACGGCTATGCCCGTAGCGCCATCGCGCTCATCAAGGAGTATGCCCGCAATACGCTTGGCGTAAGGCAGATATGGGCCACTGTCGCTGCCGACAATAGCGCGAGCATAGCACTCTTCGAGGGCTGTGGCTTCGAGCGTTGCGGCTACCGTCGAGCATGGCTACGCCGCGGCACTGAGTATATCGACGAGGTAGAGTTTCAGGCATTGCTTTAGGCAATGCCAATGAGTAATGAGTAGTGAGTAGTGAGTAATTAATGAATAATTTTTAATTTTCGACGACTACCGACCTCGACATTTGCCGTTTCCAAAATAATCGTTACCTTTGTGGCCTAAAAGGATAAAAGTTAACCTGTAAGGCGCACTGCGCCCTACATAATTTACAACACGATGAAACACGCATACGTATTTCCCGGCCAAGGTTCTCAGGCCGTAGGCATGGGTAAGGATATCTACGACAACGTACCCGAGGCTAAGGAGTTGTTCGAGAAGGCTAACGACATTCTCGGCTTCCGCATCACCGACATAATGTTTGCCGGCACCCCCGAGGAGCTTAAGCAGACGAAGGTGACACAGCCCGCCGTATTCCTCCACTCGGTAATCTTGGCCAAGGCTCTCGGCGTGAAGCCCGAGGCTGTGGCAGGACACTCGCTCGGCGAGTTCTCGGCACTCGTTGTTGCCGGTGCTCTCTCGTTCGAGGATGGTCTGAAGCTCGTGTCGAAGCGCGCCATGGCTATGCAGAAGTGCTGCGAGGAGCAGCCCGGAGGCATGGCAGCGGTGCTCGGCCTTGACGACAAGACTGTCGAGGAGGTCTGCGCATCGGTTGATGGTGTCGTTGTGGGTGCCAACTACAACTGCCCGGGCCAGCTCGTCATCTCGGGTGCTAATGCTGCCGTAGATGAGGCTTGCGAGAAGCTTAAGGCTGCCGGTGCTCGTCGCGCCCTGCGTCTCCCCGTGGGTGGTGCCTTCCACTCACCCCTCATGGAGCCCGCGCGCAAGGAGCTCGAGGCGGCCATTGCCGAGGCTGAGTTTATGACACCCTCGTGCCCCGTATATCAGAATGTGGATGCCAAGCCCTATACCGATGCTGAGTCTATCAAGAAGAACCTCATAGCACAGCTCACCGCCCCCGTGCGCTGGACACAGATTGTCGAGAACATGGTTGGCGATGGCTTCGATATGTTCACCGAGGTGGGCCCCGGCACGGTGCTCCAGGGTCTTGTGACGAAGGTTAGCCGCGAGGTTACGGCCGAGTCGAAGGCTACGCTCTAAGCCCCTTCAAAGAGTGATCGAATAGGTACCGTCGGAGAATGACGATACCTATTTTTTATATCCGTTTTTTTTAGTACCTTTGCCATCGTAACTATTATACACGGAGATGTTACTGCGCGACAAACTAAAATCCTACAACGTAATCCTCGCCTCGGCATCGCCACGCCGTCGCGAGCTGCTCCAGGCCACGGGCATAGAGTACCGCTTGGCGGCTAAGTTCGCGTGCGACGAGGAGTACCCCGCCACGCTCCCGGCCGAGGATGTTGCACCCTACCTCTCGCGCCTCAAGAGTCACGCCTATCCCACGCCTCTGACGTATAACGACCTGCTTATCACGGCCGACACCGTCGTGGTGCTCGAGGGTCGCGTGCTCGGCAAGCCACGTGACGAGGAGGAGGCCTGCGCCATGATTGCTGCCCTCGCGGGCAAGGAGCACTGCGTCGTCACGGGCGTAACGCTACGCACGGCAGAGCGCGAGCACACCTTCGCCTCGCAGAGCACGGTGCGCTTCGCCACGCTTAGCGAGGAGCAGATACGCTACTACGTGGACAACTACCGCCCGATGGATAAGGCGGGCGCCTACGGCATACAGGAGTGGATAGGCTACGTGGGCATAGAGTCTATCGAGGGGTCGTTCTACAACGTCATGGGCCTCCCTGTGCAGCGCCTATGTCGTGAGTTGGAGGCCTTCGTCGAGGCACTGCCGTCGTGTTACATGTAAGAACAAACAAAAAACCTAAAGCTATATGAAACGAACACTTCTCATTGTCGCTCTGCTCGTTGCAACGACACTCTCGGCTGTTGCCGACAAGGGTATGTGGCTGCCCTCACTCATAGGGTCGCGCATAAAGGATATGAAGTCGAAGGGCTTCAAACTTTCTGCCGAGGACATTTATTCTATCAACCAGGCATCGCTGAAGGATGCTGTTGTGCTGTTCGATGGCGGCTGCACGGGTGAGATTGTCACCGAGAAGGGCCTCCTGCTCACGAACCACCACTGCGGCTACGATGCCATTCAGGCGCTCTCTACCGTCGAGCACGACTACCTCACCGACGGCTTCTGGGCTATGAACCACGCCGAGGAGCTATACTGCCCCGGCCTCAAGGTACATATCCTTCAGCGTATGGAGGATGTCACGGAGCGCGTAAATGCGGGCGAGACACGCGAGGATATCATCGCCAAGGCCGAGGCTGAGGGTGTAGGCTTCAAGGCCAAGGTCGAGTCGATGTACTACGGCAATATCTTCTACCTCTTCGTCTACCGCGAGTTCTCGGACGTACGCCTTGTGGGTGCTCCTCCCACCACCATCGGTAAGTTTGGTGCCGACAACGACAACTGGATATGGCCTCGCCATACGGGCGACTTCTCCGTGTTCCGCATCTATGCCGACAAGGATAACAACCCGGCGGAGTATAGCGCCGACAACCGCCCCTACACCCCCAAGCGCCACTTCGAGATATCAACTGCGGGCATCAAGGAGGGTGACTTCACGATGATTTACGGCTTCCCGGGCAATACGCAGGAGTATATCACGTCGGATGCCGTTAAGTATATCGCCGAGACGTCGGACCCCACGAAGATAGCGCTGCGCACCGCACGCCTCGACATCATCGGTGCGGCACAGAGCGCATCGCCCGAGGTGCGTATCCAGTATGCTGCTAAGCAGGCCAACATCGCCAACGCATGGAAGAAGTGGCAGGGCGAGGTGCTTGGCATCAACCGCCTTGGCACCTACGATAAGAAACTCGCCTACGAAGCACGCTTCCGCGAGGAGAACCCCACGAAGGCATATCTGCTCGACTCTCTCGCTGCGGCCTACGAGCGCAATATCGAGGGCTACTTCAACTACGAGCTCTTCAACGAGACGCTCCGCGGCATCGAGCTCCAGCAGGCTGTGGCTATCGCACTGAGCGACAAGCTCTCTGAGGAGGATAAGGTGGCACGTGCCGAACTCTTCTATAAGGACTTCCAGGTGGATGTAGACCGTGCCCTCGCCGTGGCCATGCTCACGGAGTACGAGAAGATGGGCACGTATATCTCTGAGGAGCTTAAGGCTCTCTTCGCCCGCCATGGCGGTGCTAAGGAGTATGCCACATGGCTCTACGACAACACAGCCCTCGGCACGCTTGAGGGGTATCGCGCGGCAGATGTAGCCAACGACCCCATGGCGGAGTTCGCTCGCGCCATCGCTCCCATCGCACAGCGCGTGAAACCCTATACATACCGCAATCTGAGCAACATCCCCGATATCGAGCGTTGGTTCCGCCCCTACGTCAAGGCACTTATGGAGTGGGACACGAAGCGCGCCTTCTTCCCTGATGCCAACCTCACGCTGCGCGTGGCCTATGGTAAGATTGCGGGCTATGAGTATGCCGATGGCGAATACCACCTACCGCAGACCACCATCGAGGGCATCATGGAGAAGGATAACCCCGAGATTTACGACTATAACATTCCGCAGCGCCTACGCGATGTGTACGCCACGAAGGATTATGGCCGTTGGGGCGTGACGATGAATGGCAAGTATACCGTGCCCGTGTGCTTCATCGCCACAAACCACACTACGGGCGGTAACTCGGGCTCGCCCGTTCTCAATGGCAAGGGTGAGCTTATAGGCATCAACTTCGACCGCACATGGCTCTCGACGATGTCGGATATCGAGTTTGACGAGACGCTCTGCCGCAATATCATCTGCGACATACGCTACGTACTGTTCGTCATCGACAAGGTCGGTGGCGCCGAGTGGCTTATCCAGGAGATGGGCTTGTAGGATAGCCCACAAACATAATGGAGGGGATGACTAATTTAGCATTAGTCATCCCCGTTTTATTAGAAGGCATATGCGCCCCGCCCTTGCGGGTTACAGGGACGGCAGGGACAACAACGACCACACGGACAGTAGCACTCTCGATGCCCGACCTCGTTGTCGTCTTTGTACTCTCTGTTGTCTTTGTACTCTCTATAATCCTCTTTTCTCCACCCCGCACACAGCCCCCACTCTTGCGGGTTACAAAAATGTAACCCGCAAGAACAAATGGGTTCCGATGGGGTTCTATGATAGCGACAACGCTGCCCATTTCGGACTCATTCTTTTTCCATGATAGCGACAGCGCTGCCCATAGGGACTCATTTTAACTCATAGGGCCCCATTTCTTTGATGAATCTATATGAATTACGATGAGCGACAAAGCGACAGTCGGGTATCAAGGTAGTATCCTCGCCTTGTCCATTTGTCGCCTTGTCGCTCAGTCCCTTACTCCCCATCATGCCCATCTCTCGCGGGCAGGCGGTTGTAGCTCCTTGCTACTTATTCTTCTGCTTGTTATACTCCTCCATAAGGCTCTTGCCCATATTCACGGCGGTGTCCTCGACAGACTTGTAGGCCTCGACCGTAGCGCTCTCAACGGCCTTATACCCTCCAACAACACCCTTCTCGATAGCCTTATAGCCACCTACAACGCCCTTCTCAATTGCTACATAGGTGCCAACAACGCTCTCCTTCAAACTCTTCTTCTTTGTCATAATCGTATAGTTTTATATTGTTTAACTTTCACGGTGCAAAGATAGGGCAACATCCAATGCCAAGAAAGAGCCATAAGGCCGAATGATTGGACTAATATTCTTATCGCTATTGCAGATTACGATAAAATAGCCTACTTTTGTGGAGCAATAAGCATATTAGACCAGTAAAACAAGAATATCAGACCAATGAGCAACACTATTTCGGACACGTTACGTAGTTACATCGCCGCGGGACACACGGGGGCTATATATAGTATAGGTAACGACTTCAGCGTCGTGTGCAACCCCTCGTTTGCCGTGGTGCCCAACCACCCCTACCGCAGCCCCTTTATCGTGGCGCTATACTGCACCGCAGGGCATGCCACGGGGCGCATAAATGCCCACACCTACGATATCGAGGAGGGAGGCTTCCTCATTGTCCTACCGAGCCAGATAACGGAGCTCATAGACATTGACGACGACTTTCGGGCTACATACGTGATTATGTCCGAGGAGTTCACCGCAAGCCTCGGCATAGGCAACACCTTCGACATTGCGAGCATCGTCGCGGAGCACCCCTATGCCACCCTCGATGTTCGCGCGCGTGGTGCGCTGGATGCATACATCACGATGTGCATAAACCTTATCCCCACGGACACAAACCCCCACCGCATGGAGATACTGCAACTCATGACGCGCGCCTTCTTCCTCGGCCTCGGTCACTTCCTCCACGAGCCTGTGGCGACGGCAACGACAACGCGGCAGTCGGAGATAACATCCACGTTCATACGCCTCGTGGAGCATAACTACATCGAGCACCGCGACCTCGCCTTCTACGCCGAGGTGATGAACATGACGGCCAAGCACCTCTCGACCGTCGTCAAGCAGACGAGTGGCAAGAGCGCCGTGGAGTGGATAGAGAAGTATGTGACACTTGATGCCATAACACAGCTCACATCTACATCCAAGAGCATAAAGCAGATAGCCTACGACCTCAACTTCCCGTCGCAATCCTTCTTCGGCAAGTATTTCGCACGCATCGTGGGGTGCTCGCCCGCAGCCTATCGCGAGAAAGAAAAAGAGGGGGCGAAGTAGCGGATTTGCAAATAAAAGGTTATCTTTGTAGGAAATAGACGACACTATGAGATACTACATCATCACCGGCGAGCCCTCGGGCGACCTTCACGGCAGCAAACTGATGCGAGGAATACGCAACAACGACAGCGAGGCATCGTTCCGCTTCTCCGGTGGCGACCGCATGGCCGACATCGGGGGCAGGGAGAATATGCTCTACCACTACACCGAGATGTCGTTCTTCGGCTTCGTGCAGGTGGCAATGAACCTGTCGACCATATTTCGTCAGATAGACAACGTGAAGCGCGACATCGAGCGCTTCAACCCCGACGTCATCATCCTCATCGACTACCCCGCCTTCAACCTGCGCATAGCAAAGTGGGCAAAGGCGCGTGGCACGAAGGTGTACTACTACATCGCCCCCAAGGTGTGGGCGTGGAAGGAGCGCAGGGTGAAGAGCCTACGTCGCTACGTAGACCGTCTATATACCATCTTCCCCTTCGAGACCGACTACTTCTGCAGTCACGGCATTGAGCCCATATTCAAGGGCAACCCCCTCACCGACGACATCGCCGAGCGTCGCGCCACGCTGCCCACGTCCGAGGCCTTTCGCGCAGAGTGCGGCCTCGACAGCCGACCTATCGTGGCTCTCGTTGCCGGCAGCCGCGTGTCGGAGATTAAGGCCAACCTCCCCGACATGGTGGCCATCGCACGCCGCTTCGCGGAGTATCAGTTTGTCGTGACGGCAGTGCCGTGGATCGACAAGGCGCTATACGACAGATATATAGGCGACTCGGGGGTAAGGTATGTGTGCGACCGCACGCAGCAGACGCTTGCACATAGCACCGCAGCCATCGTCACCTCGGGCACAGCAACGCTCGAGACGGCACTTATGGGCATCCCCGAGGTAGTGCTCTACCATGTGCCGTGGCTCTACGAGAAACTAAAGCCCTACTTCCTGCGCATACCCTACATCTCGCTCGTAAACATCAACCTCAACCGCGAGGCTGTGAGGGAGTTGGTACGTGCGAAGCTCGACATCGAGGAGGCTGCCGCAGAACTCGCAGCGATACTCCCCGCGGGAAGCCAGAGGGAGCGTATGTTGAAGGATTTTGACGAGCTACGCGAGATGATAGGCGCGGAGGGTGCCTCGGAGCGCGTAGCTGAAGATATTGTTAAAACGCTCAGACGATGAAACTGATAACCATAATAAACAATTACAACGATGCGGGCATCACACCTCGATACTACCTCAAGGCTGACACGGCGCTTCTGCGTAATAACGACGCCTTCTACATCCCCGACGGCGTAGGTCGTGTTGTGGCAGCGCCGCATATCGTGCTAAAGGTCGCGCGTCTGGCCAAGTGCATAGGCGAGCGCTTCGCACCACGCTGCATCGAGGGTGTGATGGGAGGTGTGACCTTCACCGCCATAGACAAGCTCGACGAGGCACGCAACGAGGGGCTGCCGTGGGACGAGGCCGTAGGCTTCGACCACTCCTCGGCACTATCGCTCGACACCCTCCCGCGCGATGCCATGCTCGAGGGTGCGGTCTTTTACATCAACGGCAAGGAGTACGCGCGCATCACGCTCAGCGACATGCGCTTCACGCCCGAGAGCATCGTCGCCCACCTCTCGGAGTGCATGACACTACGCATCGGTGACCTGATATTCCTCGGGGCACCCGCGGAGTTCGATGCGAAGGCGGGCGACAACTACCGCCTCGCAATAGGCTCACATACGCTCCTCGACTTTGACATCAAGTAGCCGACACCTATATATAAATAAGACTGCGACCTCTTGCGAGGTCGCAGTCCTTTTTTATTCATCGAGAAGGTCGGGGCGAAGAGCCTTGGTGCGGGCGTAGGCCTGCTCGTCCTGCCACTTCTCTATCTCGGCGAAGTTTCCCGAGAGCAACACATCGGGAACCTTCCAGCCGTTAAACTCCGCAGGGCGCGTATATACGGGTGGCGCAAGAAGGTTATCCTGGAAGCAGTCGGTGAGTGCCGAGGCCTCATCGCCAATAGCCCCCGGGATGATACGCACGACAGAGTCGGCAATGACACACGCTGCAAGCTCACCACCGGTAAGCACATAGTCGCCAATGGATATCTCGCGCGTAACGAGGTGCTCACGTATGCGGTAGTCGATACCCTTATAGTGGCCGCAGAGGATGATGATATTCTTCATCAGCGACAGGCGGTTGGCCTCATGCTGGTTGTAGGTGATGCCGTCGGGCGAGGTGAAGATTATCTCGTCGTAGTCGCGCTCCGCCTTTAGCTTCTCGATACAGCGGTAGACGGGTTCAATCTTCATGACCATGCCCGCCTCGCCACCAAACGGATAGTCGTCGACCGTGCGACGCCTGTCGTTGGTATAGTCGCGGAGGTTATGAACGTAAATCTCGGCATGTCCCGACTCCTGCGCGCGCTTCAAGATGGACTCGTTCAGCGGCGATGCCAACAGCTCGGGAACAACCGTAATAATATCTATACGCATCGCTTATCCTTTATAGTTTACCTCGTTGTTAAGCACCTCGACGATGAAGGGGTTGTACAACACCTCGTGGCCGATGGTCGTCTCACGCTCGTGACCCGGATATACCGCCACATCGTCACCCAGCGGCACAATCTCCTCGAGGATAGACTTCATAATCCACGAGTAGTCGCCACCGGGGAGGTCGGTGCGACCTATGCTCTCGCGAAAGAGCGTATCGCCCGTAAAGAGAGCCTTATGCTCCGCAGCATATAGCGACACATGGCCGGGCGTATGTCCCGGAGTCTTAATGACGCGAAGCTCCGTATTACCAAACTTAAGGCTGTCTACCGTGTCGAGGTCTACATCAATGGCGGGCGTAGCGTTACACTTAAGGCCGAACATCGTGCCCTGCGATGTGGCGGCATCCAACAGGAACTGATCCTTCGACGAGCAGGCGAACTGCACGCCATACTCCTCCTTGAGGAACATAACGCCACCCACGTGGTCGAAATGTCCGTGTGTGTTTATCGCCATAACGGGCTTCAAGCCATTCTCAGCGATGACATCGGCCATCATCCTATTCTCCTTGTCCGACATTGCACCGGCATCTACGATAACACACTCCTTCGTATCGTCCCAGACGATATATGTATTCTCGCACAGCGGATTTAACATCAATCGTTTAATCTCCATAGTCCTATTCTTTACTTTTCAATCTCTGCTTTTAGCGTAATATGTTGCACGCCGCTCTTTGCCGTAGAGTACACCTGAAGCACACGGTAGAAGCTACCCACGGGCGCCTTCGCAGGCTCCATAGTGATGTTTAGCACACCACGCTCACCCGGGAGCACCTTACCCCTATCGTAGCGCACCGTGGTACACGAGCACGATGTGCGCACCTCCGTGACAACCAACGGCACATCGCCCGTGTTGGTATACGTGAGGCGCACGAGCTGCTTATCGTCATCCTGCGACAGCGTGCCGAGGTCTACGACCTTTGTCTGAAACTCGATGTCGGCACCCTCGGGACTCTCGGCCCGAATATTACCGCCAAGCATGACCACAGCCATGGCTACAAGCGTAAATACTCTCTTCATCCGTTAGTGCAACTTAAAGTCATATCTAATCTTACCTCCCTGCTCCGTACGGCTGCTCGGCTTAAACTTAGCCTTCTTCGCAGCCTCTACGGCCAGGCGGCGTAGCGTAGCATCCGACGTCGTGGTGCCATCGAGGTCTACGGTTGCCGTGAGCACGTTACCATCGCTGTCGATGGTTACGTAAACAACCACCCTACCCGCCGTATTATAGCGCGTTGCGGGTTTCGGCAGTCCCTCCCTCAGGCCACGGCCCTGAAGGCCGGCATCGAGCTGGTCGGTACCCTGAAGGTTATAGCCCGTACCCTCGCCTCGGTTTTGCTCCTTCTCGCCATCGGGAGCAAGGCGGTTGCCCGTAGGCACCGTCTCGGCGCTATTACCCACCGTAGGCTTAAACAGAGCGTTGGGGTTTACCGTCTCCGTGCGCTCCGCCTCGCCCGAGGTCTGGTTGCTCGACTCGGTCTTTGCCTCCTCGACATGCGCGGGGCGCAGGTCGCGGCGCTGATCCGTGGGGGCACTCTGCTGAGGCACACGCTTAGGCTCCTCCAGCGCAGCCACCTCCTCGAAGACAATCTCCAAGGGTGGCGTAGCCTTAGGCACGGTGACAACCTCAACCTCTATGAAGCTCACAAGCAACGCCATGCCGAGCATCACCACAGCCGTGATGATGGCAGCATAGCGCTTCGACGAGCGATCTATAGGATTGTAATACTCCATTATCTCTTCTCCTTGGTTGCAAGCACCATTTTATACTCCTCCTCGCGTGTGAGGTCTATAATCTCAACGAGAGCATCGACCGTGACCTTCTCGTCGCAGCGCAACGATATGTAGGGCTGCTCCTCGACGGGGCGACCCTCATACTCGGCATAGTGGTTGCGCAGTGCCGCAGCCACCTCCGTGACAGCATCGTAAGCCTCGTCGTTGTTGATATAATACCTATATCCCGAGGGGCTCGCAGCATCACCCACAACCGAGAGGGCAATGACCGAGGGGTCACCCTCCTCGCTCGACGATGACGGCAGCGTGAGCTTCACGGCATTATTCGGGTTTATGAGCGTCGTTGCCAGGATAAAGAATACCAGCAACAAGAAGATGAGGTCGGTCATCGACGACGATGAGAACGACGAGTCTACCTTAGAACTTCGCTTTATTGCCATAGCTCAACTATTTTTGTACGGGCTGGTTAAGGATATCCATAAAGGCGATTGTCGTAGCCTCCATTCTAAATATAAGCTTCTCGATACGTGCCACGAGGTAGTTGTGACCGAAGTATGCGGGGATGCCGACGATAAGACCACCCACGGTTGTCACCATCGCCACGTACATACCTGCCGAGAGCTGCGAGAGCTCGATGGCACCCGACGTATTTGCCGACATGCCGATAAACACCTGCACCATACCTACTACCGTGCCCAAGAAGCCAATCATCGGGGCACCACCCGAGATAGATGCCAACCACGGAAGTCCCGTCTCAAGCTTGGCAACCTCCACATTAGCCACATTCTCGATGGCCGTCTGTATGTCACCCATGGGACGGCCGATACGCTCGATGCCCTTCTCCACCATGCGAGCCACAGGCGAGTCGGTGCGACGACAGAGGTCAACAGCAGCGTTGATGTTACCCTCCGAGATATAGTCACGGATTCGGTTCATGAAGTTATTGTCGATGCGCGTAGCCTTACGTATGGCGATGAAGCGCTCAACGAAGATGAAGACCATCACGGCAGCAAGGGCCACAAGCACCCACATGAGCCATCCGCCACTTGTGAATAGCTCCCAAAAGCCTATCGACACGTTGTCGGCCGTCTCACCTGTCTGACGAATAGCCTCCTCGACCATAGCCACTGAATCTGTCTGTCCCTCCAATGCGGGGTTAGCATTTACATTGTTAATCATAGCGTTTGAAATGTTTTAGTTTATTTTATTGTTTATCACTCTTATCACTTTTCGTCTTACTCTTATTAACCCTCTCGGCCTCACGTTTATTGCGTTTTGCCGCCTTCTCGCGAGCCTTTATCTCGCGGTACTCCTTGCGCGAAATCTCACGGCCGAGGCTGTCGCGGTGCACAAAGTGGTTGCGTATGCTCTCCCTGAGATCCTTAAACCTATTGAAGCTCTCGCTATAGTACAAGCCCACGCCCGACTCCTGCATGCCCTGGTTCTCGCCATAGCGGTCGATGGTCTGCGTGAAGCCGCGGAAGCGGAACGTACCCTCGGGGTCGATGAGCCACGTGATGAAGGCCTCGCCCACGAAGTTCGACGCCTTCTCGGTCGCCTGTAACGAGGCATCCGAGAGATAACCACCCTCCAACTCCACGATGAGGCGGTCGTTGAGCCAGCTCTTCGAGAAGCCGAAGTCCACCTCGTCACCCGTAAGCTCGGTGCGCGGGCGGTAGCGTAGCACGATGTTGTAGTTATCGCCCGAGAGCCAGTTGCTCAGCTGGTTCGACAACAACTCGAAGCCCGTCGTCGCAGAGAGCGAGGCACCCATGGCTCCGGTATCTTCGGCCGAGAAGCTGTTGGCAACAAGAAGCCAGAACATCTGCGTGGCGATGGCCTGCTGGTCGTTCAAGGTCGACTGTATCACCGTCTGTATCTCGGGTGCCACGTTAGGCACCTGCACATCGAAGGTCACCGTGGGCGACATGAGTTCATCCGTAAGTTTTATGTAGCAGTCCACAGGCACGGCACGCGAGGTGTCGATGCCCTGCACCGAGCTACCAATAAGCGGACGTAGCGATGCCTTTGTGCTATATATCGCATCGATATTAAGCGTGGCACCCAACGGCTCTCCCGTCCAATGTATCGACGAGCCCGGCACGACGGTGAAGAGCTTGTTGATGATGTTCTGCAACGTGAAGAGGTACGTACCCTCGGATATCTGCACATCGCCACGCATCTCGAAGATGTTGGCCTTGGGCACGATGTGCATGTTGAGCTGCCCTGAGCCCTTACCCTTGATGACGTCACCCACCGTGGGGTCGATGACGAGCTGCATCTCTATGTTTGGCAGCACGTTGAGCGTCATGTCTATATCCATCATGCCGCCCGAGGTATTCATCGCGCGCGCCTTACGCTCGTAGGCCATCATGCGGCGCGTGAGGAACGTGGAGTCTGCCTGTGCCACATCCGCCTCCTTGAACTTCACAAAGTCGGCATACGCCACATCCTCCTTACCCAAGAGCGGCATGAAGAACTTCGAGTTGTCGCCACTCGTACCCTCGATATCCATCTTTATACCTCGCTTGTCGCCACGGAACGAGGCGGCACCCGAGGCGTATACATGGCCATAGAAGAGGTCGTTATCCTTCGTGTCGGTATCCAAGACGAGCATGTCGCGGGCGTCAATCTCGATGTCGTACGTCACATTCGACAGATGATTCAGGTTTATATCCATCGAGTAGTGTCCCATGTGACCCTCGGGGTCGTAGACTGGCACATGCTCGGCACGTATGTGGTTGTCGGCAATCGTGAGCTTGGCGTAGGGCGCCGTATAGCGCACCTTCGTATAGTCCACCGTGGCACCTATGGAGTCTACCGTGGCACCACCACTGAGCACCGCCTGGCGACCCTCACCGCGCACCTCGGCAAGAATGTTGGCATCGCCCTCGATGTCCGAGATTATGCCCTTGAGGAAGGGCGAGATAAGCTCAACCTTCACGTTGCGCATGCGCGCCTGTGCCCAATAGCGATTACCCTGCGGCTGGTAGTAGCCACGTATCACCGTGTCGCGCGACTCCCTATCGCTAATGATGACACGTGCACGGTTAGCCTCGAAGTCCCAGTTCGAGGTTATCTCCTGCGGGGGTGCCTTGATGCCGTTGACGTCGATGCTGTCGAGGGATATGCTCGCCTCAATCTCGGGGTTGTTGAGTGCCGACTTCACCGTAGCATATCCATTCGACACGCCACCTACGTTATATCCCCAGCGGCTGATGAGTGCCGACAGGGGCGATATATCGAAGTCGTCGAGCGTAAGACGTATCGAGTCGCTACGCTCGCGCGAGGCTACGCCGTTGACAATGAGCTGCTGGTCGGGGCGCACGATGCGCAGGTCGCGCACATCTATGCGCGTGGAGTCGATGTCGATGCCGCGCGAGAAGAGCTTCCACTGCTGCGTAGATGTCGTAAAGTGCGACGGTGAGATGTCGATATGTACCGAGCGACGGTTGGTCGCGGCGTTACGGCTGAACTTGGCGCTGAGGCCGAGCATCGCGGAGTTATTCGGGCTGTCGTTCTCCTGCTTGAAGCCCGCGGTGATGCTTATTCGGTTTTCGCGAGCGCCACCCACGAGGTTGAAGTTTGGCATGAAGGGGCGGGCACCGAGATATACGCCCGACGACTTCACACGCATGGATAGCGAGTCGACACTGTTGTTGTTGATGTTCCACTCGGCATTGGCAAGGATTACGCCCGAGTACTCCACAGCCTCCGACGTGCCTCGCACCGAGAGGTTATTGCTCTTGGGGTTGAACACTATGCCCATCTCCGTGTCAGGCGCCATGACGAGGCCTCCGGCCACAGCATCAAGCAACTCGTTTATTGCCTCACCCGCCTCGAAGGTTATCGCCGTATAGTCGCTCGGCGAGTTTGTAGCGCTACGCGGAACGCTCATTGTCGAGCCATTGTCGTATAGGAGCGGCACGTAGGTCTTCAGCGAGTTATAGACATAGTCGTACACCTCACGATATGTCGAGTGGCTGTGATAGTCGAGCGTGAAAAACTCCGACTCGGCACGCACGAACTTCTGATGGTTGTTACCCTCGACAGCCACACGCATGCGGTCAAGGTTAAGGATGCCTCCCGGGTACTCGTACTCACCATCGGCAATACTTATGTTGCCGTCGATATCCTCCAGCGTGCGACCCATAAGCTCCGCACCTACATTTGCCGAGAGCACCGACACCGTATCGCGACGGTTTACGCCTATGGCGTGCAGGTCGGCACGGTTGAGCGCAAGAGAGAGTGCGTATGTCGGCACCTCGCTCGCCATGTCGATATTGGCAAAGAGGCCAAACTCCATATTGGGGTCGAGCGAGTTAACCTCGGCATAGTAACTCTTGCCACTAATACGCCCCACACCCTCAATGTCGTGGTATATGTAGCTACCGAAGCCTACGTTATCCACCTTAACATCGACATCACCGGCGACACCTCCCGCCTCCTGGCCACCGATATTTCCGGCAACCACTATCGAGGAGTTGAGCCTATGCAGGTTCTCGACACCTATAGCGCGCCCCACGTCGAGGTCGTTGGTCTTAACCACACCTCGTGTGTCGTAGCCCCCTTCAGCCACCTTGCGCATGGTGACATCGCCCGAGAAGCCACCCACGCCCGTAGCGACATTGCCCACGACGCGAAACGATGAGAAGCGCCCACCAAACGTGGCGCGGGCATCGACCCACTCGGCACGCTCGATAATGTCCACGACCTTTGCCGGCAGCGGGTTTTTGAGTATGTTATCTGTGAGTGTCGTTATATCATCCGCTGTAGCATGCACCTTTTCGAGGCCTATGATGTAGTTTGCCGTGCGCCAGTCGGGCATGCCGATGATGTGGTACGTACCCGCAGCGTAACTATCAGCACCAATCTTGGCACTGCGCAGCACACCCTCGAAGTCGCGCACGACGCCATCCATCGTAGCATCTATATCGCTGACCGTCGTATTCCACCCCCTCAACCCCGGGGCGAAGTAGCCGAGGTCGTCGGTAGATATCGTCGACTCGGTGACACATCCCGTCATCCACACGCGGTTGATGTAATCCTTGTACTGCATCCAGTCGGCACCATTCAGGAGCATCGACGGTGCATATATCGACGACTGTGCCGTGCGCGCCCTGAACTCGTCGAAGCGTATAATACCACGGTTTACGTACAGGTCACTCGATATGTTGTCTATAATGAAGCCACTCTTCTCCACGCCCGAGAGCCTATCGACATGAAGGTTTACGATGCCCATCACCACCGCGAGGTTCTGCACGCGGGCATCAATGTCGGTAATCTGCATGTCGTAGTAGTCGATACCATACTCGGGGTCGCGATGCACGAGGCGCTCGAAGCGAAACTCGAGGTCGCGGGCCTCGATGTCGTCGATATAGAGGCGGAACTTACTCTGGCCATTGGGTCGCTGCATCTTCTGCACGATGGGGCGGATGTTTATCTCGCCATTCTCCAACTCCTGCAAGAAGAGCTTCGCACCCTCAGCCTCGGCCTTCGAGAAGCAAAGGCCATCCTCCTTGATATTCAGGCTCGAGATTGTAGCACGCGCCCTCTCGACATAGAGGAGCGTATCCCGCTCTTGATCCTCGACATAGAAACCCTCGACGCGCACGCGCGAAAAAAGATCCAGGTCTATGTGGTCGATGCTCACCTTCACGCCCAAAAACTCGGTAGCGAACTTCGAGGCGCGCTCCACAACAACATTCTGCACAGCCTCGATATTAAGCACAAGAGTAACGGTCACAGGCAAAAATATCAACAACAATATGATTGTCGATACCACCTTTGCCAATATTTTTATACCTTTGCGCATTGAAACGACCTTTGTAGCCTGTGCAGTTTACAGCAATTAACCTACAAAAGTAATAATTTTTCTATTAACATAGAAAAAAAAACTACAAAAAAGTACAGCAACAGTATGGATATTACAATCCTCGGCATCGAGTCGTCGTGCGACGACACCTCGGCAGCAGTCATCCGCAACCGCACGCTCCTATCCAACGTGATTGCCTCGCAGGCAGTGCACCAGAAGTACGGTGGCGTGATTCCCGAGCTCGCCTCACGCGCCCACCAGCAGAACATCATCCCCGTTGTCGACACCGCCCTCAAGGAAGCGGGCGTCACCATCGATAAGGTGGATGCCATAGCCTTCACGCGCGGCCCCGGCCTCCTCGGCTCGCTGCTCGTTGGTGTATCGTTTGCCAAGGGACTATCCATCGCTAACAATATCCCGCTGGTGGAAGTAAACCACCTTCAGGGACATATCCTCTCGCACTTTGTCGACCTTCCCGACAGGGAACTTCCGCACCCCGACTTCCCATTCCTCTGCCTCTTGGTTAGTGGCGGACATACGCAGATTGTGCGCGTGGACTCGCCCACCGAGATGGAGATTATCGGCACCACCATCGACGATGCCGCTGGCGAGGCCTTCGACAAGTGTGCCAAGGTCATGGGACTACCCTACCCGGGTGGCCCCGTTATCGACCGCCTGGCAAAGGAGGGCGACAGCACAGCCTTTAAGTTTGCCAAGCCTCATGTCGAGGGTGAGTTCGACTACTCGTTCTCGGGACTTAAGACATCATTCCTCTACACCCTGCGCGATGCTGTGAAGCAGGAGCCCGACTTCGTCGAGAAGCATAAGGCCGACCTCTGCGCCTCGTTGCAGAAGACCATCGTCGATATCCTCTTGGACAAGCTCATCAAGGCATCTAAGGCTACGGAAATCAAGGATATAGCCATTGCCGGAGGTGTGTCGGCCAACTCGGGACTACGCGACGGCATCACCGAGGCGGGACGTCGCCGTGGCTGGCGCACATTCCTGCCGGAGCTGAAGTTCACGACCGACAATGCCGCGATGATTGCCACGGCGGGATACTACCGCTACATGGCGGGCGAGCTATCATCGCTCGATGTGTCGCCCGTGGCACGCCTCGAAGACCTCTAACAATGCCACAAGAGCCACTACCATACAACGACTACGGCAGCGCCCTGCGCCACCGCCTCGGTGGTCGTGTGCAGAAGCTCGCCATAGATGCGGGCCTCGGGTGCCCCAACCGCGACGGAACAGTGGCATACGGCGGATGTACTTTTTGTTGTGGCGAGGCATTTTCTCCCGCCTACTGCCGCGAGGCGAAGAGCATCACCGAGCAAATCGACCGCGCCTTAGCATTTCACCATAACCGCGGGCGCAAGAGCGACATATATATCGCTTATTTTCAGGCGGGAACAAATACACACGCATCCATAGAGAGGCTCGAACAGTTGTACTGCGAAGCGCTGACACACCCACAAATATCGGGCATCATCATCGGCACACGCCCTGACTGCATAGATTCCGAAAAGCTCCAACTATTAGCCAATTTACGACAACGCTACTACGTTGCCGTGGAGTATGGCATCGAGAGTGTATACGACTCTACGCTACGGCACGTAAACCGTGGTCACACCTTTGCCGATGCCGTGGCTGCCGTGGCAGATACCAAGGCCCTCGGCATAGATGTGGGCGCGCACTTTATCCTCGGCCTCCCCGCGGAGAGCCGTGACGACATCATCGCGGGCATAGACAGCATCAACACCCTCGGCCTCAATGCGATAAAGCTTCACCAGTTGCAGATATACCGCCATACGGCCATCGCCCGCGAGTGGTGCGAACACCCCGAGGACTTCCTCTTTGGTGCTCCTGATGCTGTGGAGCGCTACGTTGCGCTCATCGTCGACATCCTGCGTCGCTTGCGCCCCGACACTGCCATCGAGCGCTTCACCTCGGAGGCCCCGCGTCACATGCTTCTCCACTCGCCCCTTGGAGGGCTGCGCCCCGACATGCTGCGCAACGCTATCGTGCAACAGATGAACACACACGGCTACCGCCAAGGCGAGCTGTACAACGCAGAAAAGTAAAACAAAAACGCACTATTTTTTTGCATATTGATTTTTTCTATTTATCTTTGCACCTCGAATTCTAAGCCACCCATCGGGATGTAGCGCAGTCCGGTTAGCGCACCTGCTTTGGGAGCAGGGGGTCCCAGGTTCGAATCCTGGTATCCCGACAAAGGGCCGTGAGGCTCTTTTTACACTAATTGAGGGTGGAGCGGAGTTTAAGAATAGTTCGGGATGTAGCGCAGTCCGGTTAGCGCGCCAGCTTCGGGAGTTGGAGGTCCCGGGTTCGAATCCCGGTATCCCGACAGCGTTTTGAGCAAGTGACTTACATGTCACTTGTTCTTGTTTTATTATTGCCCTTAGTGCAAGCACTACGCAATTATAAAACAAGACTCAGGCGCAAGCGCCTTGGCTCAAAATACTGCCATTACTCACTTTTTGCGGGTTGAGCCGATATAAATATGTTTATTTCTCGACACCTTAGGTGTCTGCGATAAGTGGCATCGGCTCCACTTCGCAATAGCACTGCTATTGCTCAGTTCGAATCCCGGTACCATAAAAAAAACCTACCTCGGGATGATACCCGAGGTAGTCTACTACCGGAATGTGCCGCAGGTTACTTCGTAACCTGAAGAAGCTCAACCTTAAACTCCAAAGCCTCGTTGGGACCGATGTCGGCGCCGGCACCACGCTCACCATAGGCCATCTCTGCGGGAATCCAGAGGGTAATCTGACCACCCTCGTTAATGAGCTTCATGCCCTCGGTCCAACCACGGATAACGCCATTAAGGGGAAATTCGATAGCCTCGCCACGCTCGTAGCTCGAGTCAAACACCTTGCCCGTGCGGGTCTTACCCTCGTAGTTCACACGTACAACATCCGTATCCTCGGTAGCATAGACACCCGTACCCTCGCGGTCGATGCGGTAGAGAAGGCCCGACTCGGTCTTCACAACACCATCCTTCTTCTCTATCTTCTTGAGCCACTCGGCCGACTTCTCGGCATTCTCCTTAATGAGGCGCTCGCGCTCAGCCATAGCCTCCTCGCGCTTGCGAGTGCCGAAGTCGGTGAGAGCCTTCTGCATCTGCTCCTGGCTTAGGCGCATGAGCGAGTCGATATGCTCGGGAGCATCAACCTTAAGGCCATCGTTGATAGCCGCCTTCAACCAATACATGTTGAAATCCGTATCCATGCTCTTAACATAGGCACCCATGTTCTTACCCATCATTGCCGACACATCCTCGCGTGTGAAGCTATCGTCAAACAACTCGGGGAGTGCGGGCAGCGTGTCGGGCATATCCGTAGTAATCATGTCGCGCTGGCGCTTAGCGCTCATATAGGGCATGAGGCGCATATACTGGAACTCCATCATACGCTGGCGCACCTGCTGAATCTCCTCACCCTCGAGGTCGCCATTCTCGTAGAAGCCCGTAATGTTCTTGATAACGACATCGTTGTCGAGGTCGAAGTCAGCCATACCCAACGAGAGGTTAAGGCCGAGGTCAGCACCTACAGCATACGACAGGGTGTCAAGCTCCTTGGGCTCGTTGCTACCACAAGCAACGGTCATCATCGTGGCGGCAGCCGTAACTGCCAAAGCAAAAAATCTTTTCATCTTTAATAGTTTTGTTTATTGATTTATAAATTCTGTATTTTCAACTGTTTCTTCCGTTTCGGTCATCACCACGCTCTCCGTGGCATCGCCCTCGGCACCATTTTCCGCGCTCTCCGTGGCAAAATCTATGCCTTCGGCATCATCCTCCAAGACGTAGGCATCGTAGTAATCCTCATCAACACCCTCCTCGTCGGTACTCTCCACCTCAACCTCCTCGTCGTCGATGATGATTGTCACCGTATAGCGATCCTTACCCTTATAGTTCTTCATATCCTCGATGACGACATTGTTGATGGTGAGCATCTCCTCCGCCACATCAGCATGCTGGAACTTGATATACTCGGTGATTATGCGGTTGCGGTGTTGCATGAGGTCGCCAAGCTGTGCTCCCGCCTCGTCGCCATAGAGGGCCATAGCCTTGGCATGCGAAGTCATGTTCGTATGATCCATGCCGCGCGCCACAAGCATAGAGTCGGCAAAGGCCTTCACGCCGCGACCCGAGAGTTTCACATCCCTAATGCGCGTGAAGTCAAGCATGTCTAAGTAGCCATTCTCGTCACCCTGCGTGGCGTTATAGTAGGCAATCTTAAGGTTCAGGTCGGCGATACGCTGCACAGCGCGGTCGTAGTTCACGCGCTGCGTGAGGCGCACCTTGAGGGTGCCATCCTCCCTCAACGTCTCCGCCATCTTATCTATGCGGGCGTAGTGCTCCGAGTCGAGACCCGGGGTTAGGAGGTCGATGTCTATATGACGGAAGGCCTCCTGCTTGTCGCTCGACATCCACGCAAAGGGTGCCGCGACAATCTTAAGGAGCATGTTGCCTATGGCCTTCATGATAATCTTGCGGTACGAAAACTCTGGCGAGTCGATGCTTCCGGTGATGGGGAAGTCGACATCTATATGGTCATCCTTATCCGTGAGCACGAAGATGCCGAGCTTCAACGGCAGGTTATACTCAGCCTTAAGCTCCCTGTTCTTCTTACCCAGGGCGAAGTTATACGTGCCGAGTTGGTTTATGCCGCTGAGCTTGCCGTTTGTCACAACATTCTGGCTGCGGAAGGTCATATTTCCCGACAATACGGGGAAGGCGGTGAAG
Source organism: Alistipes sp. (assembly GCA_017451685.1). Taxonomy (GTDB): domain Bacteria; phylum Bacteroidota; class Bacteroidia; order Bacteroidales; family Rikenellaceae; genus Alistipes. Next base: position 22,248 of record JAFTNV010000038.1, on the reverse strand, counting down.
TGCTCGATATATGGCGAGAGGCCCTTTATGTCCACGTTTGTGAGCATCGCCAAGAGGCTCTGGTTGTAGAAGTCCGTGAGCGAGCCCTCCCAGAGGAAGAGTGCTGAGCCCTGCTTCGGGAGCTGCGCACGCAACGTGAGCTTATTTGTGCTCCACATGTCGAAGTTATCGCCCGAGATGGCGATGTTACGCAGCGTATAGACGAAGTCCTCGTGCATCGTGCGGTCGGAGTAGTCTAACTTACCACCCTGGAGGTTGAGCTTGCCGATGCGCAATGTCATGTTACGCAGCGGGGCCTCCTCCTTGTCGGTCGTTATTGTCACACGCTCCTCCACCTCGTACATATCGTCACCCAGGGCCGTTGTTGTTGTCTCCACGCTCAACTCGGGGTCGTCGTAGAAGAGGCCGTCGAAGTTCGTCGTGCCATCACTGCGGAGGTGCATCTGTGTGGCGTAACCCTCGGCCGTGAGGGTGTCAAATATGTAGCGTTCCTTGTCGATGTTAAGTTCCGCTATCGCGGCATCTAAGCGCGTAGCACTAAAGAGGTTACCACCATCGGGGCCCACTATCGCAAGGCCGTCGGCCGACACCTCTCCTGCGATATCCATCGCAAGGATATCCATCACGTTACCCTCCAAGACCACATCCGCGGCGGCGATGCCGTCGACACTTCTGACATTAAGGTACGGAGTCCAATACTTATACGTGTCGGCGAGATTAAAGCCCTCCAGCGTGCCGTCAAAGTGGAAGTCGAGGCTGTTGCAGTTTAGCTCGAGAGCGCCCGCCAACGCTGCACCCTCGTTTATGTTCGTGGCCACATCAAAGTGCGTATGGGCATCCTCGAGGATGACCTCCGGTGTTGTAAAGTTGAGTGCCGAGAGCACCCACGACTGCTCCATCTCGCTGTCGTAGTAGGCAAGATTACCGCCCTCAACCGCCACATTCTCTATCGTCACGCGCCACGGCTCGTCGTCATCGTCCGCCTCCTCCACATCGTCGAAATACTCGTCGAGGATGTAGGCGATGAGCGTGTCGAAGTTAAACACCTCGCCATCCTGTAATAGTGCGACATGCGGATTGCGCAGCGTCACGCCCGTAATATGAACATGCTTATCGAAGATGTCGCCCAGGGCCATCGTTACCGTCAGGTGGTCGGCACGCACAAACTCCGTCGTGCCATCATCCTCATACACAACGAGGTTATCCACATCGAGGCTACCCTTAAAGAGCCTTACGTGCAACTCGTCCATCTCTACCCTACGACCCGTGAGTTCCACATCGTTACGCTCGACATACCACTCGGCAATGGGGCCTAACCATGCGATGACCACCGCCACAGCCAACACCACGAGAGCCAAGAGCACACATACGGTACGCCATAGGTAGCGCCACCAGCTCCTCTTACGCTTAGGCTTGCTCTCCGCCATAGTTCCGGCATCAATATTCTCTTTCTTCATTACTCTCTCTTATGTTTACTTCTGCCACTGCATCGTAAAGTTACGCAACGGGCGTATCAAGAAGCCCGGGAGATATTTACACACGGGGATGAACAGCCTAAACCACCAGTCGGGCACCACAACGCGGCGACCCTTGAACATGGCTCTAAGGCCACGACGCGCACAGCTCGCAGGGCTCATAAGTATGCCCCACTTCACGCCAAACTTTTGCAGGCTTTTAGAGAGGCCGTATAGATCCGTGGCAATGCCCGCAGGACATATTGCCGTTATTGAGACACCCGTGCCACGCAGCTCCTTGGCGAAGGCCTCCGTAAAGCTCTTGACGTATGCCTTGCTGGCGCTATACGACGCCAAGCCCGGGAAGGGCATCCATATCGAGAATGACGACATGTTAAGGATGCGACCCTTGCCACGCTTTACCATATCCTCGGCATATAGGCGACACATGACCGTGAGCGTCACGTCGTGCAGTAGGAGTATGCGCTCCAAGCGCTCCACGGGCGTATTTAGTATGTCGCAGAAGGAGAAGATGCCCGCATTGTTGATAACGACATCGAACTCCCAGCCCTCGGCCACCGTCCACGCATGTAGCTCGTGTGCCGCAGCCTCACGTGCCAAATCCATACATCGCGCCACAACCCTAACCTTATGTAGTTCGGCTATGGCCACAGCCTCGGTCTCAATCTCGGGCTGAATATCTACAACGACGAGGTTGTAGCCCATCATAGCCAGACGCTCGGCATACTGACGGCCGATGCCTACTGCCGCACCAGTCACCAACGCCCATGCCGAGCCACGCTTGACCACACCTCTATTTCTATTCCATAGTCCCATCGCGGCAACCTACTTTATCGAGTTAATCTCCCTCCATAGACGGTCGGGGATGTGCTCCTTGCAGTTGTGACAGCACTGCATATCTACCGAGTACATTCGCGCCATGCAGTAGTCGCGGTGGTCGCAGCCACTGCGCGTAGTGATGTCGCCCTCCTTGAGCTTATTCACAAACGCAGGATCGTTGACCAACGCGCGCGCCATCTGCACAAGCTCGAAGCCCTCGTCGAGGACTCGCTCTATGCCCTCGCGCGACACCAGACCGCCGACATATACCAGCGGGCCCTTCAGCGCTGCGCGGAACTTCTTGGCATTCTCCAGGAAGTAACACTCCTCGAAGTCGTACTGCTTGATGAGCCACTGGCCAAAGAGCGACACGACAATCTTCTGCAACCACTCGTTCCAGCCCATGTAGTAACCCATCGTCTTTGTGGGTATGCGGCCACGCATCACGGCCATCGGTGCTTTCGACACGAAGCCTGACGAGAGGACGATGCCATCCACGCCAAAAGACTCTATCTGCTTGGCTATCTCTATCGACTCGGGCACCTGTATACCACGCTTGAAGCCATCCTCCATGTTGTGCTTAACGAGGACACCCATACCACGCTTGCGTGCCACCTCCATCACCTCCTCCAAGCACATATTCATAAAGCGCATGCGGTTCTCCAACGAGCCGCCATACTCGTCATGACGATGGTTGGTGTAGGGCGAGAGGAACTGTGAGATGAGGTAGCCATGACCGGCATGCACCTCCACAGAGTCGAAGCCCGCGTTGTATGCCGTATCTACGGCCGTGCCGAAGTCCTTGGCAAACTGGCGAATCTCCGCCTTTGTCATACGACGGTGGAACGTGGGAGAGTATAGGTTAAATCCGTTGGATGCCGACACCGGGAAGCTTCCCGCCGTCGACCAGTGTGTCATGTTACCGCAGTGACCGAGCTGTATGCCCACGGCAGCACCCTCCTTATGTACGGCATCCGTGAGGTCACGGAGCGCCGGCACAATCTCGTCACGCAGCCACAGCTGCTTGTTGAACGATATGCCGCTACGGTTTATCGAGGCGTATGCCACGGTGGTCATGCCCACGCCACCCTTAGCCACGCTCACATGGTAGTCCTTGAGCTTCTGGGTGGGCGCAAAGTCCTTACCCATAGACTCGAAGGCCGCGGAGCGTATCACGCGATTGCGTAGTGTCACACTACCTATCTTATAGGGAGTGAACAACTTTGACTCCTCTAAACTCTTCTTGTTCTCCATCGTATATTGGGTTTTTCTCTCTCGTTAGTAAATAAAAGGTATTATGCGCTTACGCTTTAGCGCCGTAAACTCCTCGCCAAACTCCCTCTCGTAGCGCTTATAGAGCGATGCCGAGCGGGGGCCGAGGTTGGCAAATGTCCACCACGCGAAGACCACACCCGCCCACGACCATGAGGCTATGGCGAAGCCCACCCACTCCATGAACTCGCCGAAGTAGTTTGCCGACGATACGAACCTAAACATGCCACCCTTGGGTATGTAGTGCTTCGTGTCGCCAGGTTTACGCAGGTTGCGGATGACGTAGTCGGAGTGTACGTTCGTAATCATGCCGAAGGCAAAGACCGCCGCACCGATGTAGAAGTAGGGCTTCGACATCCAGTCGTCGTAGTAGCCCATCTCGGGGGCGTAGTAGAATATCCATCCGCCCTGCATCACGGCATTCAGCGTGTTGAACACCATACCCATGAGTACAATGCCTATGGGCATCTTAGAGTTTCCGCGCATGAGCATCGGGAAGACGAACGAGCGCTGGAAGTAGTGCAACTGGAACATCAGAAAGAGCGCTAAGGGCGCAGCCTCCACGGCATAGTCCGACATCCACCAAAGTATGCCCATGGCGAAGAATACGGGGCACTCCATCAACACCCATCCCACCTTGTTGGGCACGGGGAAGCCGAACTTGGGATTGAAGAGATAGCCATATCCCGCCTCGACGAAGTATAGGGCGACAAACACGACGAGCGCCACTGCTGCCATGATGACGAGGAACGTATTGTAACACTCCAACGATATCAACTCCGAAAACATAATATATTCTTTTTACACTGTTTACACATCCACCCGCCCGCACGACCTTTACCTTTAGGTAACATTCACCAGCGAGCAGACACCATAATCGCACAAAGGTACAACTTTTTTTTCAAATTTTAGTTAGTAATTATTAATTTAATAAAGACTACAGGACAACAGAGAGATAAACGACTACGCAGACAAACTCTGATCGTGACCTTCGATGCCTGGCAATGGCGGTCATTAGCGTGAGAGTAATTTATTGTCAGAAGGCGTTTAATTTGGTGCATCACAAAAGAGACTACCACGGGATAGTACACGTTAGTACAACCCGTGGTAGTCTACTTTTAGGGATGTGCCGAAGTAGGCACCTTATCACAATAAATTATCGCAACAAATTTCCCTTGAGGACTATCTTACGAATGATAGGCGTTTGGTGTGCGTAAGGAAGGTATGCCAACGATGGCAGGGGCTTCGTGATGTAGAAGTTAGCCACCTTGCCACGTGTGATAGAGCCATAGTCACGGCTCTCGCCCATCGCGGCAGCGCTATTGAGCGTTGCGGCATTGAGCGCCTCGGCAGGTGTCATCTTCATCTTTATCGAGCCGAGCGACACCACAAAGCGCATATTTCCCGAGGGTGCTGTGCCCGGGTTGAAGTCCGAGGCTAAAGCCACGGCAAGGCCCGAGTCAATCATCTTACGTGCAGGAGGATATGTGATGCCAAGGAAGAAGGCACAGCCGGGCAACATCGTGGGCATCGTCTCACTGCCACGAAGCGCCTCAACCTGCTCGTCGCCCATAGACTCGAGATGGTCGACCGAGAGTGCCTTATGCTCGACGCCTATCTCCACGCCACCCGACACTGCGAGCTCGTTAGCGTGAATCTTTGCACGTAAGCCATACTTAGCACCCGTAGCCATGATTTTTGCCGTCTCCTCCACGGTAAAGAAGCCCTTATCGCAGAATACATCGACAAAGTCGGCCAAGCCCTCGGCTGCCACCGCAGGAATCATGTCGCGGCACACGTGCTCCACATACTCTGCCTGACGGCCACGGTAGGCGCGACCCACGGCATGAGCACCGAGGAACGTAGCACGCACCTCGAGGGGTGCCGTCTCTCGTATGCGGCGTATCACGCGCAGGATTTTAAGTTCGTCCTCCAACGTAAGGCCGTAACCCGACTTTATCTCCACGAGGCCTGTACCCATGGCGACAATCTCGTCGATGCGCTCCATCGCCTGACGGTAGAGCTCCTCCTCCGATGTGTCGTGTAGGCGGTCTGCCGAGTTAAGGATGCCACCGCCACGCTTGGCTATCTCCTCGTACGAGAGGCCGTTAATCTTGTCGAGAAACTCCTGCTCGCGGCTGCCGGCATAGACGATGTGTGTATGCGAGTCGCAGAACGACGGGAAGAGCCAGCCACCCTCAGCATCGAGGACATCGCAGCCCTCAACCGAGGGCAGCGTGTCCATCGTGCCGTAATCCTTGATACGCTCGCCATCGGTGAGAAGCCACGCATTCTCCAAGGTCGCAATGTCGGCCATAGCCCTACCCTCGACCCTAAGACGTCCGCTCTCGTCGATGCCCACGAGCGTGCCTATGTTTTTAACGAGCAAGCTCATAGTCGTTCAAGAAGTTTACCGATGTAGCAATATGGGGATACATCACCGTGTCGTTATCCACGAAGGGGACAACCTTGCGGTATGCCTCGAACATAGCCTCGACAGCCGTAGACGACTGGAGCTTCGTCATCTGGTGGCGGAACTCCAACGCCTGTGCCGAGTTCATAAGCTCGATGGCGAGCACACGCTCTGTATTCTGCACCACCTTCCATAGCTTCGTGGCGGCATTCGAGCCCATGCTCACGTGATCCTCCTGACCCTGCGACGAGGGTATAGAGTCGCACGATGCGGGCCAGCATAAGCCCTTAGACTGGCTCACGATAGATGCTGCCGTATACTGCGGAATCATGAAGCCAGAGTTAAGACCGGGGTTGGCAACGAGGAAGTTGGGAAGGTTGCGCGCACCCGAGATGAGCTTATATGTACGACGCTCCGAGATGTTACCGAGCTCCGCAACAGCGATAGCTAAGAAGTCCATAGCCACAGCGATAGGCTGTCCGTGGAAGTTACCCGCCGAGATTACCTCGTCCGTATCGGGGAATACCGTGGGGTTATCCGTCGCCGAGTTGATCTCGGTCTCGAGGACGCTGGCAACGTATGCTATGGTATCCTTCGAGGCACCGTGTACCTGAGGTATGCAGCGGAACGAGTAGGGATCCTGAACATGCTGCTTGGGCTGCTTGCCAATCTCCGAGCCCGCCAATATCTCGCGGAAGTTACGCGCCGTCTCAATCTGTCCGTTATGGGGACGGATGGCGTGTACGTTATGCTCGAAGGGCTCCATGCGGCCATCGAAGGCGTCAAGCGACATGGCACCGATATGGTCGGCCCAGCGGCTCAGGCGCTGAGCGTTAATCAACGAGTAGACGCCGTATGCCGACATAAACTGCGTGCCGTTAAGGAGGGCAAGACCCTCCTTCGAGCATAGGGTGATAGGCTCCCAGCCCATCTTCTCCATCATCACACTACCCTCGACAACCTCGCCGTCAATCTCCACATGACCCAAACCCAACAGAGGCAAACACATGTGTGCCAAGGGTGAGAGGTCGCCCGAAGCACCCAACGAGCCCTGCTCGTATACCACGGGGATGATGTTGTTGTTGAACATCTCAATAAGGCGCTCGACGGTCACGAGCTGCACACCCGAGTGACCGTACGACAGCGACTGCACCTTCAAGAGAATCATCAGTCGCGCAATCTCCGAGGGCACACGCTGACCCGTGCCGCAGGCGTGCGACATCATGAGGTTCTTCTGCAACTGCGACAAGCCCTCCTTCTCCACCGAGATATTACACAGCGAGCCGAAGCCCGTCGTCACGCCATAGATGGGACGTCCGGCGTTCTCCATCTTCTTATCGAGGTACTCGCGGCAGTGGTTTATGCGGCTCTTGGCATCCTCGCTGAGGGCCAATTTATATCCCTTCGACAAAATCTCCTCAACACGAGCGATAGTCAGGCGCTCGGCGCTAATATAATGAATCATAATCGTTTACTTATTTTCGTTATACACCTTATTTATAAACTCCATGTCTGCGAGGTTGGGAAGCGTGACCTTCAACAGAGGCGTGCGCTCCATCTCGCGCTTGATGGCGAACATAGCACCCTCGTTACGTGCCCAGCTACGACGTGCGATGCCGTTGTTTACGTCCCACAGCAACATCTCCTCGATGTGGCGTGCCGAATCGTCCGAGCCGTCGATGACCATACCGAAGCCACCGTTTATAACCTCGCCCCAGCCTACGCCGCCACCATTGTGGATAGATACCCACGTAGCACCGCGGAACGAGTCGCCAATGACATTATGCACGGCCATGTCGGCACAGAAGTGCGAGCCGTCGTATATGTTCGATGTCTCACGATAGGGCGAGTCGGTACCCGACACATCGTGGTGGTCGCGACCAAGGACTATAGGAGCCGATATCTCGCCACGCTTGATAGCCTCGTTGAAGGCCAAGGCGATGCGTGTACGACCCTCGGAGTCAGCATAGAGAATACGTGCCTGCGAGCCCACGACGAGCTTATTCTCCATAGCCTCACGTATCCAATGGAGGTTGTCGGCAAGCTGTCCCTGTATCTCTGCGGGCGCCTCCTTAAGCATGGCGTCGAGCACCTCCGCAGCGATGCGGTCGCTCTTCACGAGATCCTCCTCCTTGCCCGAGGTACATACCCAACGGAAGGGGCCAAAGCCGTAGTCGAAGAACATCGGGCCCATGATATCCTGAACATACGAGGGATAGCGGAACTTACCGTTCTCGGCCATAATGTCAGCACCGGCACGCGACGACTCCAACAAGAAGGCGTTGCCGTAGTCGAAGAAGTACATGCCACGTGCGGTGAGTTTATTTACCGCTGCCACATGGCGGCGCAACGACTCGCGCACACACTCCTTGAAGCGCTCGGGCTCCTCGGCCATCATGCGGTTAGACTCCTCGTACGAGTAACCCACGGGGTAGTAGCCACCCGCCCAGGGGTTGTGCAACGATGTCTGGTCTGAGCCGAGGTCTACGTTGATATCCTCCTCCGCGAGGCGCTCCCAGAGGTCTACGACGTTACCCACGTAGGCGAACGAGATAACCTCCTTCTGCTCAACAGCCCTCTTCACGCGAGGGATAAGCTCGTCGAGCGACGAGTAGAGCTCGTCGACCCAACCCTGCTTGTGGCGCTTTTCAGCAGCAGCGATGTTTACCTCGGCAGTGATGCTCACCACGCCCGAGATATTACCTGCCTTGGGCTGTGCTCCCGACATGCCACCAAGACCTGCCGTTACGAACAACATACCGCGCAAGTCCTTCTGTCCGGGCTTCATGCGCTTACGCGCAGCGTTCATCACGGTGATTGTCGTGCCGTGAACGATACCCTGCGGGCCGATGTACATATACGAGCCCGCGGTCATCTGACCATACTGCGATACGCCCATGGCATTGAAGCGCTCCCAGTCGTCCTGCGACGAGTGGTTGGGGATGACCATACCGTTTGTCACGATCACACGCGGAGCATCCTTATGCGAGGGGAACAATCCGAGGGGGTGTCCCGAGTACATCACAAGGGTCTGCTCGTCGGTCATCTCCGCGAGGTACTTCATCGCAAGGCGATACTGCGCCCAGTTCTGGAACACAGCGCCATTACCACCATAGGTGATGAGCTCGTGGGGGTGCTGCGCAACAGCCTTATCGAGGTTGTTCTGTATCATGAGCATGATGGCCGCTGCCTGACGCGAGCGCGCAGGATAGTCATCTATCGAGCGTGCGTACATCTCGTAGTCGGGGCGCAAGCGGTACATATAGATACGGCCATAGCGCTTAAGCTCATCCAAGAACTCGGGAGCAAGCTCCGCATGGTGCTTCGCGGGGAAGTAACGCAGGGCATTTGCCAAGGCGAGCTTCTTCTCCTCGTCCGTGAGTATATCCTTACGCTTGGGCGCATGGTTGGCATTGGGGTCGTAAGCCTTAGGCGCGGGCAGCGGATCAGGGATGCCGGCCAATATATCTTTCTGAAAATCTGTCATCGTATCTTAAGGTTTTAATGTTCATTAGTTAATCTTGCTCTCTACCACAGCCAAAATCTCGGCCTCGGCCTTCTGAGCAGCAGTCTGAATCTCCTCAGCCTCCTTCACAAGCTTCTCGGCCATGGCGCGATCCTTCAAGCCTGCGGCGTTAATCTTAACATTCAGACATGCGCCCATCACTGCCGAGCGTGCTGCAAGAGCACCTACGCCGGCATCCGACACAGAGTTGGGATTACCCTCCTCGGCCATGGCACGCACAACATCGAAGGCCTTGTAGGCAGCCTTCATCGTGCGTAGGGGCACCTCCGTGGCGTAGAGCGTAGCGGCCTCCATCGCAGCAGCACGTGCAGCCTTCTCCTCGTCCGTAGACTTAGGCATGCCGAACACATCCATAATCTTATTGAATGCTGCCGTATCCTCGTCTACCAAGTACAACAACTCGTTCATCACGCCCATGCCGTTATCGGCCCAGTTAGAGAAGAACTCCCAGCGGTCGTCCCAGCCCGCCTTGTGCGACGAGAGGTTTGCCACCATCGTGCCGAGGGCTGCGGCCAAAGCACCCATATATGCCGATATAGAGCCACCACCGGGTGCGGGCGACTCGCTCGCCGTCTCCTCCGCGAAGCCCGTGCATGTCATGTCTACAAGCTTCTTAACGCCCTTCTGCTCCTCGGCCTCCAAGATATACTCAACGACCTTCTCCTCGGGCTTGAACTCCTTGAGGTTCGAGAGACCCATAGACTCTATGGCGATGCGCACCAACTCTCTCTCAGGGAGTCCCGTCGAGCGGTTCTGCTTGCGCAGGAAGTGACGACCGGCATCCACCAACGCACTCTTAGGAACAAGACCTACAATCTCGGCACCCGTCACGCGCACGCCACGAGCATCCGCAGCACGGCATACCTCGTCGAAGGCAGCGTGGAGAGGCGTAACCGAGAGGTTTGTCATGTTCATAGACACCTGAGCGATGCCATACTCCTCGATAAACCAACCGATAGCCTTGCATGCCTTGAGCGTACCGGGCTTCATGATGGTGTTACCGTTCTCGTCCTTCATAATCTTACCCGTGATGGGATTACCCTCACGCATGGGGCGACCCTTCTCGCGCACATCGAAGGCGATGGCGTTAGCACGGCGTGTAGAGGTGGTGTTAAGGTTGTAGTTCACCGCCACCAAGAAGTCGCGGGCACCCACAGCCGTAGCACCTGTCTTAGCTACACCCTCATCGTAGGGGCGAGCACCGAAGTCGGGCTTCTTCTCCTCGTGCATCATCTTCTCGGGCAACGCCTCATACTCACCGGCACGGCATACCGCGAGGTTACGACGCTCGGGCTTGAAGGCAGCAGCCTCGTAGCAGTATGTGGGGACGCCAAGCTCCTCGGCGATGCGCTTAGCAAGCGCACGTGCCAACTCGGCACACTCCTCGAGCGTGATGCCCGACACGGGGATAAGAGGACATACGTCGCAAGCACCCATGCGGGGGTGTGCACCCTTGTGCTGGCGCATGTCGATAAGCTCCGTTGCGCGCTTGATGGCCGCAACAGCAGCATCACATACCGCTGCGGGCTCACCCACGAAGGTAACAACCGTGCGGTTTGTTGCCTCACCCGGGTCAACATCCAAGAGCTTCACGCCCTTGGCAGCATCGATGACATCGGTAATCTGCTTGATTGTCTCCATGTTGCGACCCTCCGAGAAGTTGGGCACGCACTCGATAATTCTTTTCTGCATAGTAGTCTTAGTTTTATTTTAGTTTGTATTTATTGCTTTCAAAAGTTACATTGAGAATCGTTTAATTGTCAGAAGGGGTTAGATTTGGAGATTTGTCGCAGGCCGAAAAGCGGAGTTTACTTGGCGTAAATGAGCATTTTTCGGGCAAGCAAAGCTTCGAAGATGACCCCTTATCACAATTAAACCTCGTAATCTACATCGACTCGCTCCAGACGACGGCTCTTGCAGTAGTCGCTAACGGCAACGTGCAGCGGGTTAACCTTATATGCCTCCATGGCCTCGAACGAGGGGAAGTCGGCCGTAAGCACAGCATCGTAAGAGGATGCCGTCTCCTTGATATTCACGCCCACCTCGGCACGCAGGAGGCCGTCAATCTTACCTACAAGGGCCTCAAGGCGGCTCTTCATCTCACGAGCAATCTGTTCGGGTGTCTCCTCCAAATCGCGGCGGAACTTCCACATAACGATATGTCTTATCATAGTCACGTATTTTTAGGTTTCTAAGTTCGCGTTAAAGCATCATACAAATGTAGTGATTATTTTTCGAATACACACGCGCATGCGCGATATTTTTACCCTCGCGGCACGATTTTTTTCTGCACGAGATAAAATATGAATATCGGCATCAGATTTCGCCACAAAAATTTGCTACTGACGCGCAAATTTTGTAACTTTGGTGGTGTAATTCTAAAGCACTACGATTATGGATATTTGGATATATTGGGTCATCGCAGCCCTCGCACTCTTTATCATCGAGCTCTTCACCTCGGGCTTCGCCGTGATATGTCTCTCGATAGGCGCCGGTGGTGGCGCCATTGCCGCAGCTGCCGAGGCATCCGTCGAGATGCAGCTACTGGTCTTTGCCATAGTATCTATGGTGGCGCTCCTTGGCGTGCGCCCGATACTCAAGCGCACGTTGTACAAGCTTGCCGAGGTTGCCACAAACCAGCATGCCATGGTCGGCAAGCGTGGCACGGTGTGCGTGGATATAGATGCCGAGGGCGCGAGCGGTCGCGTGATGATCGAGGGTGTCGACTGGCGTGCCGTATCCGCAACGGGCGAGCCCATAACCTCGGGCACGAAGGTCGAGGTTACAGCCATAGATAGTGTAGTATTAACCGTTAAACCGCTATAATCATGACAATCACACCGTTAGTAATCTTTATCATCATCGCCATCATCGCGGTGATATACGTACTCAAGGGCTTCAAGATTGTGCCGCAGTCGGAGACACGTGTTGTTGAGCGCCTTGGGCGCTACGACCGCACGTTGCAGTCGGGCATCAACTACCTGCTCCCCATCATCGACCGTCCACGTGCTGTATACCAGCGCGACGAGATACGCTATGCCGACGGCTCGAAGAGTGTCGTCATGCGCTCCACCTCGCGCATAGACCTCCGCGAGCAGGTCTACGACTTCGACAAGCAGAGCGTTATCACGAAGGACAACGTGACGACGACCATTAACGCCCTCCTATACTTCCAGATTGTCGACCCGATGAAGTCCGTATACGAGATTGACAACCTCCCCAACGCCATCGAGAAGCTCACGCAGACAACGCTGCGTAACGTGATTGGCGAGTTGGAGTTGGACGAGACGCTCACCTCGCGCGATACCATCAACTCGAAGCTGCGCGTCGTTTTGGATGAGGCTACGAACAAGTGGGGCGTGAAGGTCAACCGCGTAGAGCTTCAGGATATCACCCCTCCCGAGTCGGTGCGCCGCGCCATGGAGCAGCAGATGCAGGCCGAGCGTGAGCGCCGTGCCAAGGTGCTCGAGGCCAAGGGTCAGAAAGAGGCTATGATTCTCCAGTCGGAGGGCGAGAAGGAGTCGCAGATAAACCAGGCCGAGGCGGAGAAGCAGACGCAGATACTAAAGGCTCAGGGCGAGGCCGATGCCAAGATATTGCAGGCCACGGCCGAGGCCGAGGCTATACGTAAGGTAGCAGAGGCTATTGCCGAGTCGAAGACCGACCCAGCAACCTATATGCTTCTTACTAAGTATGTCGAGACACTCAAGGAGATAGGCTCGGGCGACCAAGCCAAAACCGTATTTCTACCCTTCGAGGCGAGTAACCTCGTGGGTGCTCTCGGCTCGCTCACCGAACTACTACCGAAGAAGAAGTAATAAGCTATGTAACAATATGATAATGGCGCAACCCTCAGGCTGCGCCATTATTTTATTTTATGCGTATTAGATTGATTCCGTCACGTATCGGTACTATCACATTATCTACCCTCGCATCCTCCTTAACGCGGCGGTTGAACTCGACAATAGCCTCCGTATGTCGGTCGTTGTGGGCGATAGGCTCCGCCACCTTGCCGTACCACAATATATTATCAGCCAAGAGTATAGAGCCACTATGCACATAGCCACCATCCATCAACATATCGTAGTATGCGGGGTACTCGCGCTTGTCACCATCAATAAATACCATGTCGTAGACCTCACCCAAGCGTGGCACCACATCGAGGGCCGAGCCTACGTGCTGGCGTATGCGGTGGCCATAGCCCGAGGCCTCGAAATACTTCGCAGCGATATCTTCAAGCTCGTCATCCACCTCGATGGTGTCGAGCAGCGCGTCATCCTCCAAGCCTCGCGCGATACTCAGCGCCGAGTAGCCCGTAAAGGTGCCTATCTCCAACACGCGCTTGGGGCGCATCATGCGTACAAGCATCTCAAGGAGCTTACCCTGAAGATGTCCCGATATCATGCGCGGGTTTATCACACGCAGGTATGTCTCACGCTCGAGGCGGTGCATAAGTTCCTCCTCGGGCTTGGTGTTATCTAATATATACTGCTCCAACTTATCCATCTTAACTAATTAGTAATAAGTGATTTTAATTAGCAATCCCTTATTTCGTCATTGCGAGGAATTGCCCTCTTACCTATACACCAGCTGCGACAGCTCACCAAGGCGCTCCTCTGCCACAGCGCGAATATCATCCGCCGTGATAGCCATTACCTTCTTATACGCCTCCTCCAACGTGTCTATCTCCTTATACAGCAGTAGGCTCTTACCCGCACCGAGCATATAACCCTCGTTTGCCTCCATCGAGATGGCCATCTGCGCAACAAACTGTCGTTTGGCAACGGCCAATCGTCGGGGCGTGATAGGCTCACGCCTAAGAGCCTCAACCTCCTCGCGGATAAGCGCCACGCAACGCTCGGCATTGTCGTGATCCGACGAGAAGTAAATGCCCACAATGCCCGTATCGGAGTAGGGCGTATACGTAGCCTCCACGTTATACGACAGACCATATTTCTCTCTCAACAAGATGTTTAGGCGCGAGTTTGCCGAGGGGCCACCGAGGATGTTTACAAGGAGTGCGAGGGGTAGGCGTCGCTCGTCGGCAATGCTATAGCCACGTGTGCCAATGATGCCGTGCGCCTGGTGTGTATGTCGCGAGAGCGTAGTCGTGAAGGGCTGATACTCCGCGGGCGTTACGCGCTGAAAGTCGCGCACCGTAGGGGCGAAACCTCCCAGGTAGCGCTCGGCAACGCTCTGTGCCGTGGCTGCGGAGAAGTTACCAATAGAGGAGAATACTATCTGGTCGGTGGTATATGTCCTACCGACGAAGGAGCGTATGCTCTCGGTCGTAAAGCGCGCTATCGAGGACTTCGAGCCGAGGATGTTGTGCCCAAGCTCCGAGTCACGAAATATCATATCCTCGAAGTCGTCGTAGATACGCTCTGCGGGCGAGTCCTTATATGAGTTTATCTCGTCGGCAATAACCTCACGCTCCTTGCATAGCTCCCTCTCGGGGAACGTAGAGCGAAACATCACGTCGGCAATAAGCTCCACAGCACGACTAAAGTCGCGGCGCAACACCGTGGCATGCAGCGTGGTATCCTCCTTTGTGGTGTAGGCATTAAGCTCACCACCAAGGTTCTCGAGGCGGCAGTTCACCTGATAGGCCTTGCGGTGTTCCGTACCCTTGAAGAGGGCATGCTCGGTGAAGTGGGCGATGCCAAACTCACCCCTACGCTCATCGCGCGCACCCGCATTGACAACAAGGGCGCAGTGTGCCACGCCACTACGCACCTGACGGTGTATGCAACGTATGCCGTTGCTAAGGCTATATATCTGAAACTCCTTCATGCTTGCGTAAATACTCTCCCGTATAACTATCCTTCGCCCTCATCACATCCTCGGGTGTGCCAGCGACGACCACCCTACCACCCGCAGCTCCCGCCTCGGGGCCGAGGTCTATAATCCAGTCGGCACACTTGATGACATCCATGTTATGCTCTACCACCACGACCGTATGTCCGCGCTCGATGAGGGCATCGAACGCCCCGAGCAGACGGCCTATGTCGTGGAAATGAAGTCCCGTGGTGGGCTCGTCGAAGATAAACATTATCCTGTCGCTCGAGCGCTCCTTCGTGAGGAACGAGGCGAGCTTCACGCGCTGCGACTCACCACCCGAGAGTGTCGACGACGACTGCCCGAGCTTGACATAACCCAATCCCACCTGTTGCAGTGGTCGTAGGCGCTCGACGATACGCCTGCATGTTGCGCACGACGTATCCTCGGAGAAGAAGTCGAGGGCCTCGTCCACCGACATGTTGAGCACATCGTATATCGACCGCCCGCGGTACTTAACCTCCAGAATCTCCTGCTTGAAGCGCATGCCGCCACACGCCTCGCACTGAAGCTCCACGTCGGCCATAAACTGCATGCTTATCTTGATGACACCCTCACCCTCGCACTCCTCGCAACGACCTCCCGGCATGTTGAACGAGAAGGCCGTGGCGGCGATGCCCGTATGCTTGGCGTAGGGCTGCTCGGCAAAGAGCTTGCGTATCTCGTCGTATGCCTTGATGTAGGTGACGGGATTCGAGCGCGTGGACTTGCCTATGGGCGACTGCGACACCATCTCCACACCCTGGAGCTGATGTCTATCCACATCCATGCCGTCATGGTCGCCGGGCATGAGCGTCGTCTCCGACAGGCGGCGCTTGAGCGCCGGGAAGAGGACATCGTCCGCGAGTGACGACTTACCCGAGCCCGATACTCCCGTGATGCACGTGAGAACACCAAGGGGTATCTCCACATCTATGTTTTTGAGGTTGTTATGCCTTACACCACGCAGGCGCACACACCCCGCTGCGGCACGCCTACGCTCCGGCATGGCTATGCGCCTACGCCCCGTGAGGTAGTCGGCCGTGAGCGACCGCTCGGCCTTAACTATATCCTTTGCCGCACCCGAGTATACCACCTCGCCACCGCCAATGCCCGCTTCGGGGCCCATATCCACAATCCAGTCGGCAGCACGCATGACCTCCTCCTCATGCTCCACAACGATGACCGTATTATCCAAGTCGCGCAGCTGCTTCAACACCCCTATAAGCCTATTCGTATCCCTCGGATGAAGGCCTATTGACGGCTCGTCGAGGATATACATCGACCCCACGAGGTTGCTACCGAGCGACGTCGAGAGATTTATGCGCTGCGACTCGCCACCCGAGAGCGACGACGACAGACGGTCGAGCGTGAGGTAGTCGAGACCCACATCGTTGAGATACCCCAAGCGGTTGCGTATCTCCGTGAGCACGCGCTCCGCTGTCGTGGCATCATGCTCATCGAGTCTAAGGTCGCGGAAGAATGCCACAAGCTCACCCACGGTCATCTGCACAAGCTCGGCAATACTGCGGCCACCAACCTTAACATATAGCGCCTCCTTACGTAGGCGGTTGCCATGGCACTCGGGGCATAGCGTCTTACCCATATATCGCGCCTTGAGCACACGGTACTGAACCTTATGGCGCTGCGTATCTACATAGTCGAAAAACTCGTCAATGCCGTGGATATACTCGTTGCCATGCCACAGCGCATCCTTATCCTCCTGACTTAGTGCATAGTATGGCGTGTGTATCGGGAAGCCACACTTCGACGAGGCGAGCACCAATGCCTCCCTCCAGCGCCCCATCGTCGCGCCATTCCAGCATGCTACGGCACCCTCGTATATGCTCTTCGACTTATCGGGCACGACAAGATTCTCGTCTATGCCCACAATCCTACCATAACCCTCGCACACGGGGCATGCACCCAAGGGGTTGTTGAACGAGAAGAGGTGTTCCGTAGGTCGCTCGTAGGCGATGCCATCCTCGTCGTAGTGCGACGAGAAGCTCTCCACCCTATCGGTGATTACGTGCATCACGCCCGCACCATAACCCATAGCACGTGCCACAGAGTCGGCAAGGCGCGACACCGTATCCTGCTCATGATCCAGCACCACGCGGTCGACGATAATCATCACATCCTCCAACGCCATGTCGGCCGTGATTAGAGGCATAAACGCCTCGACAAGCATCACCTCGTCGCGATACCTCACCCTATTTACGCCATCCTCCATGAGCGTGAGCATGCGCTCGACGATGCCCTCCGACTGCTTCAACAATAGCGGTGCAGCAATGGTCACACGCGATCCATCCGCCATAGTGAGGATGTGGTCGACGACATCGTCGACCTCGTAGCATCGTATCTCGCGACCCGTAACGGGCGAGAATGTCCTACCTATGCGCGCAAAGAGCAATTTTAGATAGTCGTAAATCTCGGTCGTCGTACCCACCGTCGAGCGGGGGTTGCGCGAGATGACCTTCTGCTCTATGGCGATAGCCGGAGCGATGCCCTCGATAAGATCGGCATCGGGCTTCTCCACGCGCCCCAAGAACTGGCGGGCGTATGCCGAGAGACTCTCGACATAGCGGCGCTGACCCTCGGCAAAGATGGTGTCGAAGGCCAACGTAGACTTACCCGAGCCCGAGAGGCCGGTGACAACGACGAGGTTGTTGTGCGGAATCTCTACGTCCACACCCTTGAGGTTATGCACCCTCGCACCCTTTATCTTTATCTTATTCTCCACGCCTCCAATACTATTACTCTACGACCTCTACCGTGGCACCCTCGACCTTCTCCAGACGGCCTATGAGTTGCTCCGCCTCGCCCTCACGAATCGTGAGAGTCATGGTGCAGAGGTTATCAAACACCTGGTTTACAACCTTCGGCTGCATATCCTTAACTATGCGCATCACGTCGTTCATCGCCATATACGAGAACGACACCTCAATTCTCACATCCACCGTGCGCTCGACAATCTCGCACTCCGCGAGCACCAGCGCCGTAGACTCCTTATATGCCGCTATCAGCCCGGGCACACCGAGTTTCGTGCCTCCGAAGTAACGCACCACGACAACGAGGCAGTTTGTCACCTCCTCGGACAGTAGTTGCCCGAGGATGGGCTTTCCCGCTGTCGACGAGGGCTCACCATCGTCGTTAGCACGGAAGTGCTCACCATGAGGGCCTAAGCGCCAGGCATAGCAGTGGTGCGTAGCATCGAACCAGCGCTTCCTGAGCGCATCGAGATGCTCCTTAATCTCTGCCTCCGTCTCCACAGGGTAGGCATACGCGAGAAACTTACTGCTAAGCTGTCGATATGTCACCTCCGCGGGTGCGGCTATGGTCTTAAAACTATCCTGTGCCACGACTGACCTATTTACTCTATAGACTTAAACATACGCTCCCAGCGGATGCCTCCCTCTGTGGGGTCTACCGAGAACCACACATACGAGGCCTTACCCACGATGTGATCCTCGGGCACAAAGCCCCAGAAGCGTGAGTCGAGCGAGCCGTGACGGTTGTCGCCCATCATGAAGTAGTAATCCTTCAAGAAGGTATACTCCGTGGCGGGCTTGCCGTCGATATATATCTCGTCACCCCTATGCTCCACGATGCGCTGCTCATATACCGCGATGCAACGCCCATACATCGCCATATTGGCACGTGTGAGCTCTATCGTAGCACCCGCCTTGGGCACCCACACGGGGCCAAGGTCGTCGATGGTCCACCTCTCGCTCTCGAGGTTATGGTTGTGCGGTATGATGCTTGCTCCCGAGATGGCGCCACCAATCTTCTTGAGCTTGACATCGCCCGCAGCATAATTTTGAAGCTCGTCATCCGTGACGGGGAGCTCGGCATATCCTCCCGACGAGGCATCAATACCCATCTTTAGGGGCTTGCCCGTCGTCTCGTTGTAGTATATATACTGGCGCTTGGGCACGAAGGCCTCCTCCACGCCATTGGCATATACGCGGCCGTCGACAACACTAAGCGTATCGCCCGGGAGACCCACGCAGCGCTTGATGTAGTTTTCCTTCTTATCCAGAGGTCGCACGGCGAGGGTGAAGTTGTCGGCGATGGTCTTGCGCCTCTCGGCCTCGGTGCGCCCGAACTGTTTATCGCGCAGAAGTTCGTAGTAGCTCATTGCCTGAAGCTCCATGACGACAGTGTCACCCTCGGGGAAGTTAAACACCACGACATCGCCACGCTCCACCTGTCCCGCGCCGGCAAGACGACGATAGGAGCGCTCCCACGATGTCGAGAACGATGCCTTCGTGGGGTTCATAGGCATGGTGTTGTGAACAAACGGAAACGACAGCGGTGTCATAGGCACACGCGGGCCATAGGCCACCTTATTCACAAGGATATAGTCACCCGCCATCAGCGTACTCTCCATCGAACCTGTGGGTATGACGAACATCTGAAACCAGTAGAGCTGTATGAGTGTTGCCACGACCGTAGCGAAGAGTATGGCATGCACCCAGCCATATATCCACTCGTAGACCTTCGTATGTCCTTTAAGTTCCTCCCAGATGGCATAGGCGAGGATTACGGCAAAGGTGAGCAGGAAGGGTTGCTCCCACCTAAAGAGCAACATGTGGATGATGATGCCCACAACGAGGGCAAAGACCGCAGCACACCATAGCGCCCATGCCACCTGCCACCAACGATGTTTGGCATACATCGCGCGATGCCAATCGCGTATCTTGTGCGACACGTAGTAGTCGTAGACGAGCGGTAGCGCCACAACAAGCGACCATGCCGCGCCATACCATAGCGCGAAGGCTGCGACTATCACCGCCACAATTATGGCCATCGTCCACGGATGTGTGGCGAAGCGCTTCACGGCCATATATATACTCTTAAGTCTGTTCATATTGTCGAATCTTTACAGTAGGTCATCCATGGTATGCACGCCACGCTTGTCGGCGAGGTACTCGCCTGCCAGCACCGCGCCCATGGCCAGCGCGCGACGGTTTTGTATCGAGTGCTTGAGCTCTATGAAGTCATCCTCCGAGGTGTAGGTCACCGTATGGATGCCCGGCACCATGCCCTCGCGGAACGACTCAATCTCAAGGTCACTACTCTCCGTGGGCTTGGCATTCACCCACCTATCCTTGCGGTCGAGCTCCGCAATGATACCCTCGGCAAGGGTTATCGCCGTGCCACTCGGTGCATCCTTCTTCCATATATGGTGCGTCTCCTCGATGCGCACATCGTACTGCGCATGGGGGTTCATCAACTCCGCGAGGCGACGATTCAGGCGAAACATCATATTCACGCCTATTGAGAAGTTCGAGGCGTAGAAGAGGGCACCACCGCGCTCCTCGGCCAGAAGCTCCATCTCCTTCAGGCGCTGAAGCCATCCCGTCGTGCCACACACCACGCGGCCACCCGCCGCAAGTACGGTCATCACATTGTTCGCCGCCGTATCGGGCGTAGTAAACTCGAAGGCTACATCTATGTCCGCGAGGTTCTCGGCCGTGAGCTCCGCGCTGTTAGCCTCGTCGATGATAAGTTCCACGCTGTGGCCACGCTCCTTGAGGATATTCTCTATCTCGCGTCCCATCTTGCCGTGGCCTATAATTGCACATTTCATACTATTCTACTCTATTAGATAAACAACGCGGTAAAGATACAAAAAAATAATGAGTAATGAGTAATTATTAATTAGTAATTCGTAATCGTACCACACTATACTATATCGCGACAAATTCATTTATCGCGCGTAAAATTTCACGTTGTTGTACTTTTTTCGTACCTTTGGCCACGATTTACCGAGCATCATGAACGCTGCGCTGGGATGTTTAATAACGAAGCGAAAGCCCCATTATGGCACTTTCAAGACACACCATAAAGACTATATCTATGCCCCTGGCGATGGTTGTAGGAGCGCTCCTCTGCCGCCCCTTGGCACATGTCGAGGCGGCAACCGACTATATGCTCACACCCGTGCTTATCGCCGCGATGCTCTTCATCACCTTCTGCCGCGTGGATGTGCGTAAGATGCGCCTAAGCCTCATACACCTATGGATGCTTATGGTGCAGTTCCTCGGCTCCATCGCCGTATACCACATCGTCGAGCCGCTCCTTGGTCAGACCGTAGGCCAGGGTGCCATGATATGTGTGCTCGCGCCCATAGCCATGGCTGCCGTGGTTATCGGTGGCATGCTCGGCGCCAATGTCACGACGATGGTGACATATAGCCTCGTGTGTAATGTCGCCACCGCCATCGTCGCACCCATGATACTCCACGCCTACGGCAATGGCACATGCACATTTGTCGACATCATCAGTCGCGTGGCACCCACACTCATCGCCCCCTTTGTCGTGGCGCAGCTGCTCAGGTGTCTCGCCCCGCGCATTGCCGAGTGGTTTGCCACGCACTCGTCGCTATCGTTCTACCTATGGCTCGTGTCGCTCATCTTGGTTCTCGGGCGCACCACAGCCTTTATCCTCGATACGGAGGCCGACCCCTTCGTGGAGGTCGAGCTTGCTGCCATCGCCCTCGTGCTGTGCATCACGCAGTTTCTGGCGGGTCGCATCTTAGGACGCCTCTCGGGTGACACCGTCGCGGGAGGTCAGTCTGTGGGTCAGAAGAACACCATCCTTGCGGTGTGGATGTCGCTCAACTTCCTCGACCCCGTCGCCTCGGTAGCACCCACGGCATACATCGTCTGGCAGAACTTTGTTAATAGTTACCAGATATACCGCAAACGATAAAAATATGGGGCTGACTAAAAAGTTGCTTAGCCAGCCCTTGATACCTAAGAGTGTGAATAAAAAGATGTAGTTTTAGGCTTAAGTTCCTTTTCACCGCTCACGCTCGGCATAGTCTGCAAGCAGCCTCTGCTCTCACTTAATCGCGGCGCTGCGAAGCCCGAAAAAGCGGAGTTTACTCGACGTAAATGAGCATTTTGAGGGCGAGC
>JAFTNV010000037.1 GCA_017451685.1 Alistipes sp. | reverse complement strand
TGCAGATACAACGCTCGGCGAATTTCGAGGCGATGGGCTGTACTTAGGCGTACTGCCCATTGACGAGATAATTCGTTAGCGGAAGTAGATGCGCCATTATCACAACAAAGAACGACAAAATACACTTTTTATTCACTCTCTACTAAATTTAGACGAGCCTATGAAAGTATATAAGTTTGGCGGTGCCTCGGTGAAGAATGCCGAGGGCGTGCGCAACCTACTAAACATCGTAAGTGGCGAGAGCGACCTCTTCATCATCGTCTCGGCGATGGGTAAGACAACAAATGCCCTCGAGGGCGTGTTCCACGCCATGCAGCAGGGCAACGAGCCCTTAGCCATGGAGCGCATAGACGAGAGCTACGCCTATCACCGTGGCATAATAGACGACCTCATGGGTGCGGATGTCACCATAGAGCAGGTAGATCTCCTCTTCCGTCAGCTGCGCAACACGGTCAAAAATACGATATACCGCCCCTCGGATGCTGAGTTATGGTACGACACCATCGTGGCCTTTGGCGAGCTTATATCTACGACCATCATATCGAACTACCTCAACGGCCACGGCGTAGCAAACCGCTGGGTGGATATGCGCCGCGCCTTCCTCACCGAGCAGCGACATAAGGATGCCAATGTGAACATCGAGGCTACGGCCGTGCGTCTCAAGCGCGAGATTGCCGACAGCGAGGTGTCGGTATTCGTAGGTCAGGGATTCATCGGTGGCGCCCCCGATGGCACCACGACGACACTCGGTCGCGAGGGCTCAGACTACTCGGCAGCCATCGTCGCCAATGTTCTCGATGCCGAGTCGATGAGCGTATGGAAGGATGTCGACGGCATACTCAATGCCGACCCCAAGATATTCCCCGACGCGAAGAAGTTGGACAAGCTCAACTACATGGATACCATAGAGATGGCATATAGTGGTGCGCAGATTATCCACCCCAAGACCATCAAGCCGTTGCAGCAGAAGAACATACCGCTCTACGTGCGACCCTTTGGTGACAAGACGGCACCGGGCTCGGTCATCACGGGCGATGTGGAGCGCGCCTACGAGCCTATAATGATACAGAAGACAAACCAGGTGCTCCTCAACCTCCACTCGCGCGACCTGTCGTTTGTCCTCGAGGAGAAGTTTGCCAAGGTGTTCACCACCTTCGACAGCCATCGCATACGCATAAACCTCGTGCATAACTCGGCCGTAAACCTCTACATGGCTGTGGATGCCTCGTGGCATATCGACGATGCCATCTCGGAGCTTCGTGCCGAGGGCTTCGATGTGGAGAAGAGTGAGGATGTGGAGATGGTGACCATACGCTACTACAACGACGAGCTATACCGTCGCTACGCCTTCGACGAGCGCATCATCATCAAGCAGACAACGCCACACTCGCTACGCTTCGTACGAACAAAGTAGGGATTGTTAACCATATTGAGAGGATAAGGAGAGAGTGAATAAAAAGTGTAGTTTTAGGCTTAAGTTCCTTTTCACCGCTCACGCTCGGCATAGTCTGCATGCAGCCTCTGCTCTCACTTAATCGCGGCGCTGCGATGCCCGAAAAACCGCAGTTTACTTGGCGTAAATGAGGATTTTGAGGGCGAGCGTAACGACAAAATACACTTTTTATTCACTCTCTTTTGATGTTTTTATACCCTCATGCAACGGTAAAGTGTTAGTCTCCATCGAAATAATTTGTTTTATATCATAATTATACATACCTTTGTATAAAATGATATGTGGAATAATGGTTTAGGGTGTGTGATGTGAGGGTATAACGGCTTTTGAGCCGATGAAAAAATCTCAGTGTCAACACTTGACTTATCCGACAAAGCATTGTTGGATATGTTTGTTTTTCCGCATAAACATGCAAACCCAATAAAAACATTTATGATACGCAAGTTACAACATCTATGTTGTGCTATGCTCGCGCTTACCATGATGGTGGCATGTTCTACCGACGATGACCCCATTGTTGTACGCAGCATAAGCCTCAGCAGTCACGCGGCCGTATTCGGCGCCGAGGGAGGCAGCACGACAATCGACATCGTCCCCTACCCCGAGACGATGGCATGGGAATCACGCACGGAAAAGTCCGAGTGGTTCGACATTAACATCAGCGGAAACAGCATGACAATAACCGCAAAGGCAAACACCTCGACGGCAGCACGCCGTGGCGAGGTTGTCATCTTCAGCCCCGAGGGCGACTTCGAGCAGGAGACCATAGGCATCGCCCAGGAGGGTGCCACTGCCGTAGCCCTCAGCCACTCGGCAGCCGAGGAGCACCGCTTCGACTCCGAGGGTGACAAGTACGTGTTTAACATCGCGTCGAACTACGAGTGGCGCGTGACGGTAGATGTCAACTGGATAAGCGTGAGCGAGGATTACGACGGCGGACGTGCCACGCTCGTGGCCGAGGCAAACACCTCTTTCGCGGAGCGCAGTGCCACGGCGACAATAACGGCAGGCGAGGGTGACAACACCCTGAGCACAACAATAAGTCTCAGTCAGGGTACGCATGACGACAACCCCTACTTCAAGCTCTTGGGCAAGTGGGAGATAACGGCCGACAAGTGGCTATACACGACAAATGGCTCGCTAAACTCGATGGACGGAAGCCCCAGCGCCTCGCAGTACTACCTCATATTCGACATCGAGGAGGGTGAGTACAACAAGACGTTATGCATGCGCAACTTCCTCTACCCTGGAACATCGCTTGAGGTACGCTACGACCCCGCGACGGAGAGCTTTGTAATACCCTTCGGCTGGAGCGTATATGCCTACGAGGTATTCCTATACATCACGCTCGTGAGTGGCAATCAGTTCTCGTATGCCGCCCTCGAGGTTCCCGTGGTACCCTCGGGCGACTACACCATACTCACACCCAAGATGCCGAGCGTGAGTGGCTACAACTATGTGGGATTCGGCCTATGGGCATACGACGACAATGGCGAGAAGGAGGCCTTTGGCTCGAATATGTACCCCACGATGTATCCCATGAGTAACATTAAGTTTATAAAGCATACGAACTAACCCCCACCGCTATGAAGATATCGAAAATAATCGTATGGTCGATGGCAATAATCGTTGCCTCGGCATGTAGCAAAGAGCCCGATGTGGAGGTTACGCCTCCCGCATCTGAGGGTCGTTTGAACATATCGCTAAGCAGCGAGAGCACGCTCCTCGAGCCCACGGAGGATGGCGCCGGTGGCGCGGTTACGTTCCGAGCGCGCGGTGGCGAGTGTGTCGTCGACGTGGTGACAAATGGCGACAGCTGGAGCTACACAACAACAGATGGCGACTGGCTCACGGTGAGCGCCGACAAATACTTCCTCACAATAAGTGCCACGGCAAACAATGCCGCGGAGCGTCGCACAGCAACAATAACAATAACCGCCACGGATGATAGCGAGCGCACGGCAACGGCGACACTCAGCATCTCGCAGGCGGGAACGGCAAGCAGCGACATCGCACTGGCGGTTGCCGACCACAACTTCGAGGCACACACCGCGCTGACGACGACCGTGGGTGTGGAGAGCAGCAGCGAGGATTGGGTCTTTGATTGCACATGTAGCTGGCTCCTTGTCGAGCGCACCGAGAGCGGCCTGACGCTCACGGCAGACGACAACACAACACACGTGAAGCGCAGCACGAAGATTAGCGTGAGCGTAGGCAACGATAAAGATATAGCCACAGACACGATAACCGTGACACAGGATGGCAGTGCCTTTATCACGCTGAGCAGCAAGAATATGGCTGCGGACGATGATGGTGGCACGAGGGTTATTGCCTTCCGGTCGAACCCCGAGCTTGAGCGTAACATCGCAAATGCCACAGACACATGGTTTCGTGCCGAGCTTCGTGGCGACAGCGTGGCCATAACCGTAGACTCGAACATCGGTGGCAACCAGCGCGCAGGAAGCGTGGACATCGTCGTGGGCAACGAGAATAACTCGGCAACGGCAACGATAAACATCCTGCAAATAGGCCCCGACACCGAGGCTCTCATCTACGAGGTGGAGGTTCCCGAGCCCGACTATATGCTCACGGCAGCCCCCGTGCTCACCTCCAACTCCGAGGGTAGCATCACCGTAGACTGGGGCGATGGCAGCGATGCCGAAAGCTTCGAGGGTCGTCGCGGCATGCACCAATACCGCGAGCCGGGTCTATACACCATAACAATCACGGGCGAGGCATCGTCGCTCATGTTTGGCAGCGACACCGAGCCTACGACGGAGCTACGCAACGTAATATCGTGGGGTAAGCTCGGATATACCAACCTGAAGGATATGTGTCTTGGATGTATCAACCTCGAGTATATACCCAACGATGTGGCGGGTTCGTTTGCGAATGTAAAGTCGTTCCTCGGAGCCTTCTCGTGCTGCTCGTCGCTCAAGGAGATACCCACAGGATTGTTCCGCCACGCAACGCTCGCCAAGAACTTCGAGGAGTGCTTCTCGTACTCGGAGTCCATCAGCGAGATTCCCGCAGGGCTCTTCGATAACTGCGCTGCGGCCGAGGACTTCTCGTATGCCTTCTACGCCACAGGCACGGGCGTAGTGATAACAAGCACGACACTTAGCGGCTTCGACGAGGTGAGCGCCATGGTGCGTGCCGGCAAGCTCAAGAGCCTACCCTTGGGACTATTTGCCAACTGCCCGAACATTAAGCAGTTGGACTATGTCTTTGGAGCAACAGCCCTGCGCACAATCCCCGAGGATTTGTTTGCCGCGAGCGTCAATGCCACGAAGCTCACGGGAGCCTTCTCGGCATGTGTGATGCTCGAGACGATACCCGTAAAGTTGTTGCACGGAGCAACAGCCGCAACGGACATAAAGTATATGTTTGCGGGGTGCTCGTCGGTAACGGCAATACCCTTGGGATTATTCGTAAATAGCAGTGCTGTGACCAACCTCGAGTACATATTCTACCGCACGGGCGTAAGTACGCTACAAGCAGGCATATTCGAGGGACTTACGGGCGTGAAGACCTTGGGTGCCGTATTTCAGGATTGTAAGAGCCTCACAACCGTGGAGGAGGGCCTCTTCGACGGCCTCACGGCAGCGAAGTCGTTCCGCTACTGCTTTGCCGACTGCACAGCGTTGGAGAGCATACCCGAAGGATTGCTGCGCGGCATGTCGCTGGCGTACGAGTTCACCTACATGTTTCACAACACCGGTCTGCGCAGCATACCCGCAGGATTATTCAACGAGGTGAGGGATTACTCGTCGGCAGACTTCACGTATATGCTCTCGGAGTGCCCCAACCTTAAGACCGTGCCCGCAGGTTTGTTCGACCACTTCACCACGGTGACATCGCCCGGATTCAAGAACCTATTCGACGGTTCGGGCATAGAGAGAATACCCGCAGGGCTCTTTGCCAAGAATGTGAAGGTGTCGAGCGGCTTTGAAAGTCTCTTTGAGAACTGCCCCAGCCTCACGACAATCGAGGGCTCGATATTCCCCACAACAACATCGGTGTCGTCGATCGCCTATACCTTCCTCGACTGTCCGAAGCTGGAGTCTATACCCGCGGATTTGTTCGCCCCCTTTGGTGAAGCTAAGCTCAAGTTCACGGCTACGTTTGCGGGGTGCTCGTCGCTAAAGACGATACCGGCAACGCTCTTTACATCGAATACCAAGGCCAAGCAGTTCTCGGAGACCTTTGCCGACTGCACAGCGTTAGAGAGCATCCCCGAGGGTCTGCTCGCCGCGTGCCCCGACATCACAACAGTGAAGGGCATGTTCCACGGCTGCACGTCGCTCAAGGAGATACCCGCAGGACTCTTTGCCAACAACCCCGCGATACAGTACTTCGAGACGACATTTGCCGAGTGTAAGAGCCTCACGAGCGTTCCCGAGGGTCTATTCTCGGCCATAGGCACGAAGACCTCGAGCATAACATTCTCGGACTGCTTTGCCGAGTGCACAGCGCTGAAGAGCATCCCCGTGTCGCTCTTCGACACCGTGCGCCGCATAAACTATATCGACGGCTGCTTCGCGGGCTGCGTGCAGCTCGAGGGTGAGTCGCCCTACACCATCATCACCGCCGAGGATGGCACCGAGACGAAGGTGCACCTCTACGAGCGCGTGAAGGGTGACGACTTCCTCGTAGTGCCCACAAATGAATCGGCACATGTCGACTGCTTCGAGGGATGTAAGAAGCTCAGCGACTACTACGACATGCCAACAGACTGGAGATAAACACAACAACACAACGCTATGAATATCAAATACATATATTATATTATCGTAGCACTGCTCTTTGCCGTGGGGTGTACCACCGAGGAGCGCGAGGTGTGCTACGCCGAGCCCGATTATGCCACGGTAGAACTATCGTCATCATCATCGACCATAGCACGCGAGGGTGGCGACAAGATGCTCTTCGTAGCCACCAATCGCGACACGTGGACGGCGACGACCGAGGCCGACTGGGTGGATATGAGCATCGAGGGCAACAGCCTCACGCTCTACGTTGACGAGAACAGCACGGCGGAGGAGCGCCTGGCCATAATAACCGTAACCGCGGGCGCAAAGCCCGACACTGCCGTGGCGCGCTTCAAGCTCCTACAGATGGGTGTCACAGCCACAGACCTCACGGCTGCGGGCACAGCAAACTGTTACATCGTGCCCACGGCAACGACGGCATCGCTGCGTGCCGACATCAAGGGTAATGGTGCCGGTGACGGCAACGCCCGCTACATGGCGACATATAGCGCCACGCTCGAGGGGGGCAGCTATGCCGAGCTTATATGGGAGGCGACATTTGATGGCGACAAGACACGCAGCACGCAGATAATCGTGGGCGAGCCCTTCTACTCTGCGGAGGAGGAGCGCATATATCTCACCACGGGTGCGGTGGAGGGTAATGCCCTCGTGGCACTCATGGATGGCAGCGGCCGCATACTATGGAGCTGGCATATATGGGTGAGCAACAACGACATAACGACCGTAGCGATGAACGGCCTCGAGTGGATGGATCGCAACCTCGGAGCGCTGAACAACAACCCCGACGACATCGCCAACCGCGGCATGCTCTATCAGTGGGGGCGCAAGGAGCCCTTCCTACCCTCGCCCGTGGCGTATGCCGAGGTGCCCACACACCGCTACAACGACAACTACGAGCTCCTCGAGACAGAGGAGGAGTACAACGCCCTGCAGGCCGAGATTGAGGCGCTACGCGAGGTGCTCAACGTGAACAACACACAGCGTGGCAACGGCACGCACGAGTGGCTGTATGTGGGCTTCGAGGCCCCCGTGGCACTCAACGCCCCGGGAAACATTGAGTATGCGCTGAACAACCCCACGACGATACTCGGCTGTCGCACCGACATACCCCTTGGCGAGTATGTCTTCGACTGGTACATGCAGCAAGACCTCGTCAATAGCGAGAATGTGGCGATGCAGTCGGAGTCGCAGCTGTGGGGCACGGCGGAGGCCGGCACGGCATATAAGACCATGTTTGACCCCTGCCCTGCGGGTTACTGCGTACCCCCTGCCGGAGCCTTTGGCACGCTGCACGAGGACTACGCATGCTCGATACTGAGCAGCAAGTGGAGCAAGGAGAGGTATGGCTGGCGATGGGTCGAGGGCGACAGCTTCTTCCCCGCCGTGGGCAACCTCGACGTCTCGGGATTGATGGGCGACACCTCGGAGCGCATGCTCTACTGGACAGCCGAGTACTACCACGACCTCATGCGCCCCTTGGGCAAGGCGGCAACGCTCTTTATCGCCTACGACGATGTGTACTACGGCATATACCCCCTCGTCGAGGAGAGTGAGGCGGCAGCGTGGTACTCATACGGCGCACGTGCCTATGCAGCCTCGGTGCGCTGCGTGAGGGAGGTGAGTAACAATAGCGACACTCAATAACAACTAAATAACACAAACAATCATGAACAAAACAAACTACTCAACCCCCACCCTCGAAGTCGAGGATGTGAAGGTGGAAAAGGGCTATAGCTTGAGCAATCCCTATGGCGACTATGGCGAGGCAGGACAGCAGTCCGGATATAACGATTATGACGAGGATCTCTAAAAACGATTGGACTATGAAGAAGATGATTAAGTTTATGACCGTCGTTGCTGTAGCAGCAATGGGTCTTAGCGCTTGTAACAACGAGTTCGACGAGCCCAATCACAACAACAACCAGATTCAGGACGAGGTTGTCGTCACCTTCGTTGCCGAGCCCGAGGCAACGCGCACATCGGTAGATACATCGAGCGATGATGCCCCCATCTTTAGCTGGAACGATAGCGAGAGCTTTAAGGTGTTGGAGCTGACGGATGCCTTGGCCTTTGCCACAAATGTGGCATACGAGAAGGTCGAGGGCAAGGCCAATATCACAGCTACATTTAACGGCAATGCCGGCAAGGAGGAGTATAAGTACGTGACGGTATACCCCGCAAGTGGCTTTGTTGGGGCTACGGACATCAACAACGCCACCCTACAGCTCCCCGCAAACCAGACCATGGCAGCAACATCGTACGACCCCGATGCCGACCTCATGGTGTCGAAGGTTGTCACCACCGATGTTCAGCCCACGGATGCACAGCAGGTGCAGTTCACGCGCGTGGCCGCCGTTGTTAAGATGACGCTCAAGAACTTTGGCGTAGAGCTTGGCGACGAGGTCGAGAAGGTTATCTTCACGGCTACGGGCAAGAAGCTCGCAGGTAAGGTTACTGCCGACCTCACCAATCCTCACGAGTTTACCACCACGGAGGAGTGTGTCGACAGCGTGACCGTTACGACCACCTCGAAAGGCGATGTATACTTCACCGTGCTGCCTACCACGCTGGAGGCGGGCGACAGCTATACCATCACTGTGATTACCAACAAGAAGCTATATGTAAAGACGGGTCAGATATCAGAGGGTAAGAGCCTCAGCTTCGAGGCGGGCATGGTTAACCGCTTTGGTGTGAAAATGGATACCGCTCCCGCCGCCGATAAGTGGGTGCTTGTTCGCGATGCCTCAACCCTCAAGCAGGGCGATATAGTGACATTCGCAGCAAAGGACTACAACTATGTGGTTAGTGCATATAGTAGCAGCAATTACCCCTATGCATCTAAGACCGAGGTTGTTAAGTTTGGGGACTACCTCTATCACCCCGATGCCGACAATACGGAGAATAGGATTCAGAAGTACATCCTTGCCAAGCGTTTTAACAATAGGACTGCTTTCGATTTCTACAACGGCACGAATGATTACTCGGTTGATGATAAGAGCGGATTCCTTGTAGCCCCAGGCTCAAGTAGCAAATATCTCAAGTTGAATCCCTACTATACCGCTTACTCGCTATTTGATATAAGCATTGCGGATGATGGCGTTGCCACTATCGTCGCTACTGACGGAGAGAAGGGATACAAACAGATTAGCTACAACCATAGCACATCGTCTGCGACTTCTCGTTATTTCTGCTGCAATGAAAATACTGCAACAGCGTTCAAAGATATCTGCCTCTACAAGCTTGCCGGCGAGGGGGGGGGAATTATACCTACTGTTGCGGCTGATTTCGAGGTTCCTTCAGCCTCTACAAAGGTTGCAATTACCGATGAGGCCACCACGGAGGCTACGCCTATTGAGGAGGTTGTATTCAACTATGTTGGCGATTGGACGATCACTGCCGAGGCTACGGAAGAGTGGCTAAGGTTAGAATACGATGCAACCCTCAATGCTCTCACCTACACTGCCGATGCTAACCTTAGCACACCACGTACGACGACCGTTACGGTCACCGCATCGTTGGAGGGCGAGGAGGACATCGAAAAGACCTTCACCGTTATCCAGAAGGGTCTTCCCGTGGATTATACCATTGCGGATTTTAAGGCCTTGACGACAAATGATTATGACACAACCTACAAACTTACTGGTCTGATTACCGCAATCTCGACTTCATCGGGTAACGCATATACTCTTAGTGATGGCAATGGTAATACCGCATCAATTACTTACCTCTATACCGAAGATAATCAGAAGGTGTACAATAATACCTCTATTGGCCTTGAGGTTGGTGATGTTGTAACAGTTACGACGGTTCGCACCGGAAGCGCCAAGGGTGGTAGCAGCACATATCACTCTACGTATAAGGGCCACTATGGCTTGGATGTAGCGATTGAGGGTCTTGCAGCTGAGTATACGGGCGGTAGCGTTGTGATTAACGCTACGACACGAATAAATGGCAATATCGCAGCTCCCGCAGCTGTTGAGGCCGAGATGGCACAGAGCGACTTTGCGGTATGCGAATTTGACGGTAGCAAGGCGACCGTAACCTTCACATCGGAGAATACCACAACGGATGCCCGCGAAGCAGCGGTGACATTCACATACGGTTTGATTACGAAGACCGTTATTGCCGAGCAAGGTGTTAACCCCGCAAATCGTGTGGGCTGGGACCTCGTTACCGATGCCTCAAAACTTGCCGTAGGCGACCAGGTTGTTATTGTCGCACTCAAGAGCGAGCGAGCTCTCGGCTGTCTTGCAAGCACTGCATCTGCAACAGGTGGCTCTAACTTCCCGTCTGTTGAGGTGGATAAGTCGGGCAATGTCGTTTATGATGTTGAGAAGGCCGGCGCACTGGTATTCACCATTACCGAGGGTAAGAACGAAGGCACATTCTCGTTCAAGTTTACTCATAATAGTGCAGACTACTACCTATATACCGCTTCTTCGGCTTTGCGCGGTAGAAAGACATCGGATGACGCAAGTAATTATTGCGCATTTAATGTCACCATCAACGCGGAAAATGGAGATGCTACGATTCAGAGCGGCTATCCAAGACTTGTTAAATTCAATTCTGCTGCCGCTTCATTGACCTTCATGGTAAAGAAAACAACAGACAGCGTAACGGATGATAATGCTGTGGCTATCTACAAAAAACCCGCAGAAAAGATTAATCAATAAGCTATGAATATTATCGAAAGCTATATCACAAGGGCTATGGTCGCAATGGCGGCCATGGCCATTGTCGTGGGTTGTAACGGTGATGACGACACGGGAAAGAGGCCTGCAGAGCAGAGCCTAACGCTAAATGTCGAGGTAGACAACATCACCGCGACAACAGCCAAGATTCGAGTGACACACAACGACGACATATCGAAGTCATGGCTCGGCTTCGTAACCGACAATGTCACAGCAACAGACCTCAAGGCGCTCGTCGCTGAGCGCATAGCCCAAGGCGTAGCACCCACGGACATACACACAAGCGCGCAGTACATAACAATACTACGCGAGCTCGCACCCGAAACATCGTACAAGTACATTGCCGTAGGGTGCACGGCCGAAGGTAAGGTCTATGGCGACATCACGGCCGTGGAGTTCACGACATTAAAGAGCACGGCCGGAGGCGACAATCCCGGGGACAACCTCGCAGGCATGACAAAGAACGATGCGTGGCGCGTGACATACGTGGGTAGCGACACCCTCGAAGGGCTCCTATACGACCATGTGGTAAGGGTAGAGAGCCTCGACAACAACCCCTATGTCATCGCCATAGTGACGGCCGAGCAGTGGGCAACAGAGTCGTTCAAGGAGATGTGCGAGGAGCTTCTGGCCGACATGGTAGACTACCTCAACAGGTACAACGTGGAGAATGATGCCACTTACACCATAGCCGACATGCTCACCGTAGGGGATGGGTATGATGCCTTCGACATACTGCCCGGAAAGTATCGCGCCGTGGCAATAGGCATAACCACAGATGCCGAGTTGAGCTACCTATATGCCGCATCCGAGGAGTTCGAGGTGATGGAGCCCATAGCCTCGGAGGCGTACAACGACTGGCTCGGTGAGTGGTATGTAGTGGGCATGAACAACGTCGTATGCCCCGTGACCCTCACACGCGACATCGCCAACAGGTCGATGTGGATGACCGGATGGGAGGGTCGCGACGACCTCAAGGTGAGAGTAGAGTACAACAGCGAGCTCAACTCGCTATTCTTCTTCTCGCAGCTCGTAGCCGAGGATTACGACCTCGGCGAGAAGTACGGCAAGGCCGACATATACTTCCTTGGCTGCGACGAGGATGGCTACTTCTACGATAATGCCGAGGGATACTACTACATAGGCATCGCCGGCATCCTCGACGACGGTGGCCGCTCCATAGTGCGCTATGGCGTGGGTGTCACCGACTACCCCAAGTTCGAGCAGATGTTCTTCATGGCGTACATCAACGGCGAGCCATACTCGCTATCCTACGAGGAGGATGTGCCAACGTACATATCCATCATGGCACGCGAGGACGAATACCTCGAATCGTTAGAATAGAAACAGTAAGTGGCACCGAGGGGTGCCACTTACTGTTTAATGAG
The DNA here is from genome assembly GCA_017451685.1 of Alistipes sp. Lineage (GTDB taxonomy): Bacteria > Bacteroidota > Bacteroidia > Bacteroidales > Rikenellaceae > Alistipes. The sequence continues at coordinate 12,743 of JAFTNV010000037.1, read as the reverse complement.
TAGTGAGTAATTTTTAATAGGCCTAATTTGTGGGTCTTACCACAACCAAATCTTTGTTGTCAGAAGGTTAGCTGGGGTAGCTGGTCGCAGGCGTTGAAAGCGGAATTTACTTGACAAATGAGCATTTCAACGACAAGCCAGATGCCGCAGATGACCCCTTATCACAACAAGAGACCCTTACGCCCAAAGATAGCATAGCCGAAGTTGAACGTGAGATACATATTCTTGGGGCTATCGAAATCGTACTTGGTGAGAGCAAGGCTTATAGGGCCGATGGGGGTGTGGTAGATAAGGGAGAGGTCGGACATATAGTGTACGTACTCGCCGGCAAACTTGTCGCGAAGCATGGCATAGACGCTGAGGCGCGCATATAGGTTGTCGATGATACGCACGGTGGGCATAAGGCCCACGCCGAGGTAGCGGTCGGCACGGAACTCGGGCATATATATCATGCGCGAGTGCAGCAGAGGGGCATACTGTGGCGACGAGAGCATGGTGGCCTCGCGCGAGTCGAAGGATGGGTGGTTGGTATAGACACCCTCGATGGCGTAGCCACACGACAGGATGCTGCTCGGCGTAATATCGAAATACTGCTCCCACAGCACCTTAGCACCCCACCACTGGCGTATGCGGCTGAAGCGATCCTCGGGCTCGGGGTTGATGACACCCGCACGCGAGTCACGCTCATCGAGGCCGTAGACATATATGCCCGTAGCCATGAGGTGCGAGCCCAACGTAGGGAAGAGGGGCTTATTGAGCGAGGTGCGCTCGAGCGACACGCCACCCGAGAGGTAGGAGAAGTGCGTATATTGGCGCTTGGGGTAGCCAGCCATCTCGTAGCTATAGCTATTACGACCACCGTTAATCGTGAGGTCGGCAACAGCCTTACGTCTGAGGGCCGTGCCCACGGAGAGCGACAAGAAGTTCTCCATCATGCGCATCTGCTCGGCATTATCCACCTGTGTGAGGTTGCCGAAGTTACCCTTCAGCGTGTTGTGTATGTTGAAGTTATACGAGTAGTCGAAGTATATAGGGGCATCGTGGATAAGCGTAGTGCGGCCCTTAAGGCGCGCCATAGTATACACCGGGCCGAGAAGGATGTCGAGGTTGAAGGTCTGCCCTACCCTACTCCACCAGCCATACTCCAAGCCTATATACGCTTGGTTGAAGGCTGTAGACGATATGTTACCACCGATGGCGATGTCGAAGTTAGGCTTAACGCTAAGCGGCAGCGTGATGTCGAAGCGCTCGGTAGTGGCGTTATATCGGAATGTAGGGAAGTCGCTCTTAACGGGCACGTTAGCAAGCATCGTGAGGTAGTTGTCCGACACCTCGTCACCCGTGAGTGGGAGCGTGTCTTTAGCCCTATTATGGCCGATATGCATCATGTTATGGACGATGCGCGTCTGGTTATCGTCGAGGCCGAGAACCTCGATGTCGCCCATAAGGGCTCTCGGAAGGCGAGCAACAAACGCCCGACGGCGCTCGGCATACTCCTCCTTAGTCACCCGGCGTGCAACCTTTGCCTTAATATCGGGCATAGCCGTGAGGGCATCGTTATAGCCCGCAGCCATAATCTCGGCAGCGCGCTTAAAGTCGAGGGTCGAGGCATCAACGGCACGCTGAACAAGCACCGAGCGACCCTCGGGCATGTCGAAGTCCGTGGGCTTGGTGATGAGCGACATTATCTGGTCGACGACGGAGCTATGCTTAAGGCTCTTAGGATTGATGTCGACACAGCAGGCTCCAATGAGGATGTCGGGGTGGAAGTTATCCTCAAGCGAGCGCCACGGGAAGTTATCGTAGCAGCCACCGTCGCACATAAGCACCGAGTCTATCTCCACGGGCGGGAAGGCCACAGGCAGCGCCATAGAGGCACGTATTGCCAGGGCGAGGTCGCCAGATGAGAGCTCCACGGCACGGTGCTCGACCATATCCGTAGCCATGCAGCGGAAGGGTATCATCAGGTTGTCGAAGTCGCCACGTGCGGCCGTAGAGGCCTGGGCAAAGAGCGAGTTGAGCACGAGGTCTATCTCCGCAGAGTTCATAACCGAGCCCGGGAGGATAATACGTCGGCGCCCCGAGGTTGCGTCCCTGCTGTCGGGGCCGACGGGGAGCGTTATCATATTGCTGATGCGGTCGCGCTGGATGTAGTAGTAGTGGTACTTATCGTCGATACCGCCACTAACCCACCTATCGAGGTCGCCCGAGAGGGCCACAGCCTCCATCTCCTCGATGGTATATCCCGCAGCATACATGCCACCGATAATCGAGCCCATAGAGGTGCCCGCGATATAGTCGATAGGTATGCCATTCTCCTCCAACGCCCGAAGCACACCGATATGGTAGAGACCCTTAGCACCACCACCACTCATCACCACGCCGACACTCTGGGCACCCACCGTCAGGGGCACAAGAAGCAAAATGGCGATTATTATAGAGGAAAATCTTTTCATTTGCGAAAATATTAGTAACTTTGTACGTTCTATGGTATGTTTTATTACATAACTAACCTATAGGCAAATTTAGTACATTAGTGCGACATAAACAACAGTAAAAGATATATGATCAACAAAATCGAAGAACTTTTGGCCGAAATCGAGGCTTTCGCCCCCAAGACGGCAGCCGATGTTGAGGCCTTCCGCATCAAGATCCTTGGTAAGAAGGGTGCACTGGGCGCCCTCATGGAGGAGTTCAAGACCGTGCCTAACACCGAGAAGCGTGAGCTCGGACAGCGCCTAAACCACCTCAAGACGGTAGCCACAGAGCGCATAAACACGCTCAAGGAGGAGATAGGCAATGCTGCGGCAATGAATGCGGCAAAGATAGACGACATGACACGCCCGGGAACCACAGAGGCCGTAGGCTCGCGACACCCCATATCTATCGTTAAGAACGAGATTGTGGGCATCTTCTCGCGCCTCGGATATACCGTGGCTGACGGCCCCGAGATTGAGGACGACTGGCACGTATTCTCAGCGCTCAACTTCCCGCCCGAGCATCCCGCACGCGACATGCAGGATACGTTCTTCATCGAGAGCAACCCCGATGTGGTGCTCCGCACGCACACGTCGTCGATACAGGTGCGCACGATGGAGCGACAGAAGCCTCCTATTCGTGTGATATGTCCGGGTCGTGTGTTCCGCAACGAGGCTATATCATACCGTGCACACTGCATCTTCCACCAGATTGAGGGCCTATATATCGACCGCAACGTGTCGTTTGCCGACATGAAGCAGTCGCTTCTATACTTCGCCAAGGAGCTCTTCGGTGAGCAGGCGCAGATACGCATGCGCCCCTCGTACTTCCCCTTCACCGAGCCCTCGGCCGAGGTCGACGTGTCGTGCTCGATATGCGGCGGCAAGGGCTGCGGCGTATGTAAGGGCACCGGCTGGTTGGAGATTATGGGCTGCGGCATGGTTGACCCCAACGTGTTGGAGGCCAACAATATCGACCCCAAGGAGTTCTCGGGATTCGCCTTTGGTATGGGTATTGAGCGTATCGCCATGTTGAAGTATGGCGTGGGCGACCTTCGTCTATACTTCGAGAACGACGTGCGCTTCCTCAACCAGTTTGAGAGCGCCCTATAGCGAATATATGAGTGAGGAGTCTTAGGTACATACTCTTTGCCACCATCGTTTGGTGTGCGTCTATGGCATCTGCCTCTGCCGAAGAACCTTCGGCCATGGGGCACGATGCCAATTCTTTCACTATGGCCGACACGTTGAGTAACACCCATCGTCACACCGAGGCCATAAAGCTCCTTACGATACATCGCGACAGCACTGCGGCATGTCGCATCTGGCACGACATCATCGAGCGCGACACGGCATACGCCCCCGCACACTACTACCTCAGTCGCATAGACAACAACGCGCAGGCGTTACATCACGCCTACCGCGCCTTTGCGGCCGACAGCACAAACAAGTGGTACACGGAGAACTATGCCACGCAGCTTGTTGCCAAGCGTCAATACACGCGCGCGATACCCATCTTCCGTCGCCTCATGCGCCTCGACCCCAAGAACCTGCAAGCATACCACGCCTTAGCCATACTCTACGGCACGGCAAACATGCCCTACTCGGCAATCGCCATCCTCGACACGGCTGAGCGTCGCGTGGGATACAACCAATATCTCGCCGAGATACAGCAGCAGTTATTGCTCGACACACGCCAATACGACCGTGCGATAGAGGCGGGGCGTAGGCGCGTGGCGGAGCACCCCTACGACAGCAACGTGCGCACATCGTTAGCCATGGCCTACGATGCTGCGGGGCGCGACTCCTCGGCACGGGCAACCCTCGACGAGGCCTTCCGCCTCGACACCACAAACGTGGCAACGACGACACTCATCGCCGACTACTACTACTCGAAGGGCAACGATGAGCGCATGCTCGACTATGAGGCGCGACTACTGCGCAATGCCAACCTCGGCATCGAGGAGAAGCTACGCCGTATGGCGATACATACATCGAACATAGCCTTCTACGGCAAGAACTACCTACGATTAGGTGCTATAATCAGGGGGCTTGCCATAGACTACCCCAATCATCCCAAGGTTGTCGAGGCGTATGCCTCGCACCTCATCGCCGGAGGAGAGTACACCATGGCGCTGGAGTATATGCGCAGGCACCTACATGACGAGGCTACGACTGTAGAAAACTACATCACGGTACTACAATTGGAGCACTATCTCGAAGATAGTGAGTCGCTTACGGCCGACATGGAGGATGCTTTGCAGCGCTTTCCCGACTCCTTCGAGCTACTCAGCTTCGCAGGCTTCATGCGCAGCGAGCGTGGCGACCACGAGGGCGCCATAGCCATCTTCGAGGAGGGTGTGGCAAAGGCCACAACGGATGCCGAGCGTAGCGATATGTGGGGCTACATAGGCGATGTATATCACGATATGGGCGACGACAAGCGCGCCTTCAAGGCCTACCGCAAGGCGTTGAAATACTATGCCGACAACATCCTCGTGCTGAACAACTACGCCTACTTCCTCGCTCTCCTCGACAGCGACCTTGAGCATGCCCTACAGATGTCGGCACGGGCCGTGGAGCTCGAGCCCGACAACGCCTCGTACGTGGACACCTACGCATGGATACTCCACCGCCTCGGGCGCAACGAGGAGGCAAAGGGTGTGATGCGCCAGGCGCTATCCATAAGCGGGCAGCGCGACGACTCGCTCTTAGCGCACTATGGCGACATCCTCTGGGCCTTGGGCGAGAAGTTTATGGCCGAAACGTACTGGCAGAAGGCCGTGGAGCGCGGCTACGACAAAGAGGCGATGGAGCGCCACATCGAAGAGATAACAAACACCGACACCAAGAAAAAGTAACCGACACTATGTTGCAACGCATACTACACCTTATAACCGTTGTTCTCCTTATCACTACCCCACTTGTGGCCGAGGCCGACAACAAGAAGACCCAGGAGCAGCGCCGCCGCCTGGAGCAGTACAAGAAGGAGTTGGAGAATGCCAAGCGCGAGGTGAACAACCTCAAGCGCGAGAAGAACACCGCCTCGAAGCAGGTGGCAGCCCTCGACCGTGAGCTACGCATGCATGGCGACTACATCGCCGAGGTGGAGGGCGAGCGCGATGCTGTGGCTGCGGACATCAAGCATGCCGATGCGCTCATTGACTCGCTAAACAGGGTGTTGGAGCATAACCGCGAGGTATATGCCGAGGCAGTACGTGTTGCCCACCGCAACTATCGCCAGCATAGCGGCACGAACTATCTGCTATCGTCGGGCGACATCACCGAGGCGGCACGTCGCATGGCCCAGATGCAGCATATAGCCGAGAGCCGTCGTGCACTGGCCGACACCATACGCCTACAGACTACCCTACTCGACCAGCAGCGCGCCATGCTCGATGAGCGCGTACATGAGCTCGACTCAATAAGCGGAGTTCTCGCCACGGAGCAGAGTAAGCTGTCGACAACACGCAACGAGGCAAAGAGGGCCTTCGACAAGCTATCGAAGCGCGAGAAGGAGGCCGTGAAGGAGCAGCGACGACAGCAGAAGCTACACGACGATGCCGTGAAGGAGTTGCAAAAGATGCTCAAGGGCAACACCGTAGGTGCCGGATTCTCGCGTAACACCAAGGGGCTAAACCTCCCCGTGGATGGCGGCACGCTCACCGAGGCGGGCTTTGGCGCCACGATAACGGGCAAGAAGGGCGCTGCGGTAAAGACGATACACGAGGGTATCGTGCAGGAGATTCAGTATAAGGCAAACACCAAGCGATACACCATCTTCCTCGGTTATAACGAGTACCTCGTGACATATACAAACCTCAGCTCCGTGAGCGTGAAGAAGGGCGACATCGTCAAGAAAGACCAGAAGATAGGTGTCATCGGCAACGGCATAAATGCCGACGATGCCCCCTATGTGCGTCTGGCGATATACGACTGTGAGACAAAGAAACCTCTTATCGTGTCGGACTTCTTCAAAAAGATGTAACAGTAATATTTGATATGATACATTTCTACAACCAAGAGTGTAACTACTTGCCCACGAAGCGCTTAGCGCTACGTAAGTGGATCGCCGAGGTAATCCGTCGCGAGGGATATGCCGTGGGCGACATAAACTATATATTCTGCTCGTCGGACTATCACCGACAGATGAACCGCGACTTCCTCGGCCACGACTACTATACCGATGTCATCACCTTCGAGGAGCGCGAAAGTAGGGTAGAGGAGCGTATCGTAAGTGGCGAGGTATACATAGATGTGGCCACTGTGGAGGACAATGCCGAATTGTACAACTCGCTACCTATCAACGAGATGCGTCGCGTGATTGTTCACGGAGCGCTCCACCTCTGCGGACATAAGGACAAGACTCCGTGGGCCGAGAAACAGATGCGCCGCATGGAGAACAGATACCTCAAACTACTAAGGGAGGAGATGCTATGATGCATTATGATGCTGTAGTCATCGGCGCGGGACATGCCGGATGTGAGGCCGCCTCGGCACTCGCACGCCTCGGCACTCGCACGTTGCTCATAACCATAGACCTCGAGAAGATTGCCTCGATGTCGTGCAACCCCGCCGTTGGTGGTGTCGCCAAGGGTCAGATTGTCAGGGAGATAGATGCTCTCGGTGGTATGATGGGCCGTATCACCGACAAGACAGCTATTCAGTTTCGCATGCTCAACCGCTCGAAGGGTGCCGCGATGTGGAGCCCGCGCGCGCAGTGCGACAAGGCTGCCTTCTCGCGCGAGTGGCGCCATACGCTCGAAAACACCAAAAACCTCTATCTGTGGCAGGATTCAGTGACGGAGATACTCCTCGACCATACGGGCGAGAAACCCCGTGTAAGAGGCGTAAAAACGCGAATGGGCGTGGAGATAGAGTGCAGTAGGGTAGTGCTCACCGCGGGAACATTCCTCGAGGGCGTTATGCACTGCGGCGAAGCACAGGCCGAGGGTGGCAGAGCGGGCGACCAGGCATCACATGGCATCACGGCACAGCTTGTAGGCCTCGGCTTTGAGCACGGCAGGATGAAGACAGGCACGCCGGCACGCCTCGATGCACGCACCATAAACTTCGATGCCTTAGAGGTGCAGGAGGGTGATGCCGAGCCATGTAAATTTTCTTATGACACTGATACAGAGGCGGTTAAACACCAAAATCCCTGCTTTATGGTCTATACCTCAAAGCGTGTACACGACATCCTACGCACGGGCTTCGACCGCTCACCGTTGTTTAACGGTACCATCTCAGGCATTGGGCCCCGTTACTGCCCAAGCATCGAGGATAAGTTGCGCACCTTTGCCGACAAGGAGCAGCATCAGCTCTTCCTTGAGCCCGAGGGCCGCGATACGAACGAGTACTACCTGAACGGCTTCTCGTCGTCGCTACCCTACGAGGTGCAACTTGAGGCGCTGCACAATATCGTAGGCTTAGAGGATGTGCATGTATACCGCCCGGGCTATGCCATTGAATATGACTACTTTCCGCCCACGCAGTTGAAACATACGCTCGAGACGAAGATTGTCGACGGCCTATACTTTGCCGGTCAGGTGAATGGCACTACGGGATATGAGGAGGCGGCGGCACAGGGACTGATGGCAGGTATCAACGCACACCGCTCGCTGTCGGGCGACGAGGGTATCGTGCTTAAGCGCGACGAGGCATACATAGGTGTGCTTATTGATGACCTCGTAACGAAGGGCGTAGACGAGCCGTACCGCATGTTTACCTCGCGCGCGGAGTACCGCATTCTCCTTAGACAGGATAACGCCGATGTGCGACTCACACCTCTCGGTCACGAAATAGGCCTTGTTGGGGAGGAAAAATACCAGAATTTGCTCAAAAAAAATGCAGCCGTAGAATCGCTTATTTCGATGCTGCGCGGACAGTCAGTAAAAATAGGCGAAATTTGCGACTATTTAATTTCGCTCGGCGAGGAGCCTCTTTCGCAGGGAAAGAAGCTCTACGACATCGTTCTTCGAAGCAATGTGACGATCGAGTCGCTCAAGGAGGCTGTACCGCGATTGAAGAAATATATCGAGGATAACGCCCTCACGAAGGAGATTGTCGAGCAGGCGGAGATTCAGATTAAGTATCGCGGATATATCGAGAGGGAGCGATACTTTGCCGACAAGATGCACCGCTTGGAGAATATATCTATTCCCGAGGGCTTCGACTTCAACGCTATGCAGTCGTTAACAATCGAGGCACGACAGAAGCTAAGCCGCATAAGGCCAACGACAATAGGCCAAGCCTCACGCATTCCCGGCGTATCGCCCGCCGATATAAACGTACTACTCGTCAAATTCGGCCGATGACGGCAAACAATAAGGATTGTTCCACGTGGAACAATCCTATTTTATTGGTGAATTTTGATTAAGGTGCCGCAACCTATCCCTAATTACGTTAAACTAATTTCTTGTCAGAAGGGGTTAGATTTGACTTATCTAAGATGAAGATCCCCTCGGGATAGTACATGAAGTACAGCCCGAGGGGTCTTACATTTTAGATGGGTCGAAGATGACCCATTATCACAAGAAATTACTCGACGATGATATTCCAATTATGAGTATCCTCGCAACGGCCATACTGAATGCCCTGAAGACGGTCGTACATCTTCTTGCAAGTCTCGCCAACCTTCATGCCGTAGTCGTAAGTCACGTTGTTGTCGAGGTCGTAGAGAGCGCCGATAGGTGAGATAACAGCTGCGGTACCGCAAGCACCAGCCTCCTCGAATGTAGCAAGCTCCTCAACGGGGATGTCGCGCTCCTCAACGGTGAGACCGAGGTCTGCGGCAATCTGACGAAGGCTCTTGTTAGTGATTGAGGGAAGGATAGAGAGCGACTTAGGAGTAACATACTTACCATCCTTGATACCGAAGAAGTTGGCAGCACCAAACTCCTCAACCTTGCTGTGTGTAGCAGCATCGAGGTAGAGCACGTTAGAGAAGCCCTTCTGGTGAGCAGCCTCGAGCGACCAGATAGATGAAGCGTAGTTACCACCAACCTTTACGTCACCTGTTCCACGTGGAGCAGCACGGTCCTGATCACGCATGATGAGAGCCTTGATAGCTGTCATACCACCCTTGAAGTAGGGGCCTACAGGGGCGCAGAAGATGATAAGGTCCGCCTCGTCTACGGCGCGAACACCAAGGCATGTCTTTGTACCAAGGAGCGTGGGACGCAAGTAGAGCGATGCACCAGTCTCGTAGGGAGGAACAAAGTCGAGGTTGCGACGAACACACTCCATACATCCCTCAACGAACTGCTCAACAGTAGGCGCGGGGAGGCAGAGGCGGTTAGCCGAGTTGATCATACGCTTAGCATTCTCGTCGGGACGGAAAAGACGCACCTTGCCGTCAACACCACGGAAGGCCTTAAGACCCTCGAAAATCTCCAAACCGTAGTGCAAGCAAGCTGCCGACATGTGCATCTTGATGTACTCGTCGTCGGTCACCTGCATCTGGCTCCACTGGCCATTAGCGTAGTGGTAACGTACATTGAACGCGGTCTTGTAGTACGCAAAACCAAGCTCACCCCATTTAATGTTTTCCATAGTAAAGCTAAAAGTTTAATTGGTTATTTGTTTATGTTTAGGTTGTCGTTAATAAGGCTAACCCGTTAGTATTCAGTTGTTTATCCTATCATCGCACCCGACATGGTCTTATCCTCGGGCTGCACCAACACAAGACGTCCCAAGGCATCCTCAGCCATGAGAATCATACCGCGCGACTCGATACCCTTAATCTCGCGAGGTGCGAGGTTAGCAAGCACAAGCACCTGACGGCCAACAAGCTGCTCGGGGCTATAGTACTCGGCGATGCCCGACACGATGGTGCGTTTATCTATGCCCGTGTCGATAGTTAGCTTCAAGAGCTTCTTCGTCTTAGCCACCTTCTCGGCCTCAAGGATTGTCGACACGCGGATATCCATCTTCTGGAAGTCGTCGAACGACACCTCCGCCTTCTGCTCCGTGACATTCTGCGCAGCCTCGGCCTCGAGTTTAGCACGACGTGAGGCCTCGAGCTTAGCGAGCTGAGCCTCGATGACATCGTCCTCAATCTTCTCGAACAAGAGCTGCGCCTCGCCAATGGTGTGGCCCGCGGGCATGAGCTCCATAGAGCCGAGCTGCTCCCACGAGAACTTATCTACGGCCAGCATCTTCAGCATCTTCTCTGCCGAGAATGGCATAAAGGGCTCGATGGCAATGGCCGTATTTGCCGTAATCTGGAGGGCAATGTTAAGGATGGTCTTCACGCGCTCGGGGTCGGTCTTTACGACCTTCCAAGGCTCCGTGTCGGCCAAGTATTTATTTCCTATGCGCGAGTATGCCATGGCATCCTTCAGCGCCTCGCGGAAGTGGTAGTGCTCAATGTTACGCTCCAGCGAAGCCTTAATCTTCTGCATCTCGTCGATGGTGGCCACGTCGTAGTCGGTGAGCTCGCCACGCTCGGGAACGATGCCGTCGTAGTACTTCTTCGTGAGCACCAGAGCGCGGTTCACGAAGTTACCCAACACGGCAACAAGCTCAGAGTTGTTGCGCGCCTGAAAATCCTTCCACGTGAAGTCGTTATCCTTCGTCTCGGGGGCATTGGCGCACAATACGTAGCGCAATACATCCTCCTTGCCGGGGAACTCGTCGAGGTACTCGTGGAGCCATACTGCCCAGTTCTGCGATGTCGATATTTTGTCACCCTCGAGGTTTAGGAACTCGTTTGCAGGGACATTCTCCGGAAGGACATAGCCACCGTGAGCCTTCAACATCGAGGGGAAGACGATGCAGTGGAATACGATGTTATCCTTGCCGATGAAGTGCACCATCTTCGTATCCTCGCTCTTCCAATACTTCTCCCAGTCGGGCGTAAGGTCTTTAGTAGCAGATATATAGCCAATGGGCGCATCGAACCATACGTACAACACCTTGCCGTCGGCACCATCCACGGGTACGGGAATACCCCAGTCGAGGTCGCGGCTCACGGCGCGAGGCTGTAGGCCGAGGTCGAGCCAGCTCTTACACTGACCGTAGACGTTCGACTTCCACTCCTTGTGTCCCTCCAAGATCCACTCGCGGAGGAAGCCCTCGTACTTGTCGAGAGGCAAGTACCAGTGCTTCGTCTCGCGCTTCACGGGCACAGCACCCGACACGGCGCTCTTGGGGTTGAGAAGCTCGTCGGGCGAGAGCGTCGAGCCACACTTCTCGCACTGGTCGCCATAGGCCTTCTCGTTCTGGCAGTGGGGACACGTGCCCACGATATAACGGTCGGCGAGGAATGTCTGTGCCTCCTCGTCGTAGTACTGCATAGATGTCTGTTCGATGAACTTACCCTCGTCGTATAGCTTGCGGAAGAACTCCGAGGCCGTCACACGATGTGTGGGTGACGATGTGCGCGAGTATATGTCGAACGACATGCCGAGGCGCTGGAACGAGCTCTTGATAATCTCGTGATAACGATCCACGACCTGCTGGGGCGTGATGCCCTCCTTACGCGCCTTGATGGTGATGGGCACGCCATGCTCGTCGCTGCCACATACCGAGATTACGTCGTAGCCCTTCAGACGAAGGTAACGTGTGTATATGTCCGACGGCACATAAACACCCGCCAAGTGACCTATATGTACGGGGCCATTGGCGTAGGGTAGTGCCGAGGTGATAAGATAACGCTTGTATTCTTTGCTCATATTCTTTGTTGTTACTCTGATCTAAGTTATTGATGCTACGGCAATAAGCACACCCAGTGCTACGCCCCTGCGCACAATACGAAACAAAGGTAATAAAAATATATGAAACATTCAACATAAAACCCACGAAAAAGCACGGGTATATAAAAGTATACCCGCAAAAGCGGGGAGGGGCTTCACCCTATCATGCTGAGCGTAGTCGAGCGTTGCGATTAAGCCGAGAGCATAACAAATAAATTTGTTCTGCCGAGGCGCAGCAACGAAGAGGAACTCAAGCATTTGCCCGCGAAATGCTGCCTGCTTGGTCGTTGTTGTCCCTGTTGTCCCTGCTCTCTTTATAGTTCCTTCGCTCCGCTCAGGATGACAAAAAGCCCATCGGAACACATAGAAACCCATCAAAAACTGCGGGTATTAAAAATAATACCCGCAAGAGTGAGGGGGCGTGTTGGTGCAGGCGGTGGAAAAGAGAGGACAAAGACAACAGAGAGATAAACGACTATGCGGACATTATCGACCGCGACCTCGTTGTTGTCCCTGTTGTCCCTGTTGTCCCTGTTGTCCCTATCCTCCCCGTCCTCGCTAAAAACTG
>JAFTNV010000036.1 GCA_017451685.1 Alistipes sp. | reverse complement strand
TATACAAAAACTTTTCGACACAACAAAGGCTATTCCAATATTTTTCAACGGAATAGCCTATTTTTTTTGAGCAAATTTACTCGCAACTAAACACAACTGAGGCTGACATCAAAGCCTTACAGACTTTTTAGTCAGCCCCTTGTTTGTACCCATCTCGCCGTTATCGCTTATGCTTCTTGCGTAGGCGCGTGATGCCGTCGATAAAGCACAAGGGGTGTGTGGGTGCTCCCGGGAGCCACAAATCAACGTGGTACTTATCCAAGAACGCACGGTCGACAGCGGGGCTATCGGCAAACAGACCGCCCGACACAGCCTCCGAGCCGCAGACAACGAGAATCTTAGGCTCGGCGATAGAGTTATAGCATATATCCAGCGCCTCGGCCATATTCTGGCTTATAGGGCCCGTGAGTACGAGACCGTCGGCGTGGCGCGGTGAGGCGGTGAAGCCCACACCATAGCGGCCGAAGTCGAAGTTCACGTTGCCCGTGGCGTTGAGCTCCATCTCCACAGAGCAGTCGCCACCGGCTGACACCTCCCTGAGTTGCAGTGCCTTGCCGAAATACTTGGCTATCTCGGGGCGCACGGCGTCGGTGTCGAACTTGGGCGCCGTCTGTCCCACCTCGACGATGAGGTCCTCGCGGCGCGTGGCAGCGAGGCGGTGCTCGTTGGTAAACTTAATATTCTTGGGTGCGCACCTCTGGCACTCGCCACAGAAGAGGCACTTGCCCATATCCAGCGTGAAGGGCTTCGTGGTGATAGCACCCGTGGGGCATATCTTAGCAGCGCGCTCGATGTCGGCGCTATCCTCCGTGGCTGTGAGCAGCGGGAAGCCGCGGAACTCCTCAGTGAGGGTCACAGCATCGAGGTTGGGGATATATTGCCAGCCGTGGCTGCGTAGTATCTTTGCTTTTCCGAATAACATAGCTGTCAAGTGTTAAAGGTCGTGACCACAATACGATAGATTAAAACTCTTATTGTTGATGGGGAAGTCCGAGATGCCCTCCGAGCGTACCGCGATGGCGAGGCCGAGCCAGTTATGCACACTCGGGTCCTTAATCTTATACTTCGCAATCCTTCCCTCACTGTCGGTGAGTGCCACGTGGCATATCTCGCCGCGCCAGCCCTCGATAAGCGAGAGGGCGAGGGCGTCGCCCTGGAGCTTAGCATCGTAGTTCGGGGCGGGGATATTGCCCGTGGGCTTATACGCTGCGAGGGTGCTCTCGATATAGTCGGCACTCTGCAACACCTCGTCCATGCGTGTTGCCAGGCGCGACATGACATCGCCCTCGTGCTTCAATATGGGCTCGTGCTTCAACTCCCCGGCATAGAATCCCGAGGGGTGCGTGGCGCGAATGTCGCGCATAAGGCCGCTGGCACGTGCCGCCTGACCTACGCCGCCGATGCGCGTCATCTCGCTCTTGGGCACAAGGCCACACTGCTCGAAGCGAGCAAGGAGTGTGGGGGCCTCGAGAATATCCTCCCTGACCTCATTATAGCGGCGGCGCACGTCGGCAATGTTCTTACGTATGAGGGCTATCTTCTCCTCCGTGAGGGGGCGGTTTGTACCCATGGGGCGTATGAGGCTCTTGCCGAAGCGGTTGCCACACCACGCCTGTGTGGTGTTGATGACGACGGTACGCAGCGCCTCGCATGCCACCTGATAGAGTTGGAAGCCTATATCCGCGGCCAACGCACCCGTGTCGGCGAGGTGCATGGCGATACGCTCGAGCTCGATGGCTATCATACGCTCGCGCTTAAGGTCGTCGCCGATGTCGGCATTGGCGAGCTTCTCCGTGAGCTCAGCGTAGGCCGTGGCGTGACCCACGGCAGTGTCGCCCGCCGTAGACTCGGCAAGGAGCGAATGGCGCAGGCGGTTGTCGTTGCGTAGCATCTCGCCCTCCACGCCGCGGTGCTGATAGCCGAGGGCTATCTCGAGGTGCAGCACCTGCTCGCCATCGCAGATGAAGCGGAAGGCGCCCGGCTCGATGATGCCCGCATGTATGGGGCCCACGTTCACCTCGTGGAGCTCGTCGCCATCGATAGTATAGAAGGGGTAGCTCTCCATCGTCGACTCCCTATCGCGCCTATCGTGCGGGAAGCGCAGGGGCTTAAGCCACGGGTGGCTGTCGAAGGGTATGCCGTAGAGCTCGTGCATCTCGCGCTCGAAGGGGTGGAACTGAGCATGCAGGGCCGTGAGCGAGGCTAACCCCTCGGCGTAGTAGTCGGGGATGAACGAGGTGATGAGCACCTCGCCCGTAGCGTCATCGAGGATGATAAGATAAAACTTCAGACCGCAATCTATCTCCGTGGCGAAGTAGTGAGCCACGTGGTAGCGGCTATCCTTCATGCGCTCCTTAAGGTCGTTATACAGCTCGACATACTCCACAACGGGGATGTCGGCGATGGCTACGGCCTGAGCGTTATTGTTCGTTATGTGGTATAGTTTCATACGTCTATCCTATATTTACTATTGTGTCGATAGCCTCCTTGAGGAAGTCGGGTTGCCAGAGTCCGAGGACGATGGCTGCGATTAAGAGCACGGCTGCCGAGTACGACAGGCGGCGGTTTACGGCCGACAGGTGTAGCGCATCCTGATTTGAGTGGTAGCCGAGGCGCAGCGTGCGCGACCAGATGGCGTAGATGACAACGCACATGAGCACGAGCATCGCTACGAGCAGCCACCAGCTACCCACGGCGACAATCTCCGAGAATATCATCACCTCCGAGAGGAAGAGTGGCGAGGGTGGGAAGGCCAACAGCACGAGCGTGCCGAGGATGAAGCCTACGGCGCCCACGCGGTTGATGTTCATGTAGTTACCAATGCGGTTTATGCTGTAGCTGTCGTATATATGTCGCATGATGCCCACCTGGAAGAACATAGAGCTCTTAACGAGCGTGTGGCATACGACATGGAACACCGCAGCCCAGAGTGCCACACCGCCGATACCCATGCCTATGGCTACGATACCCATATTCTCCACCGTCGAGTACGACAGGAAGCGCTTGTAGTTGTTCGTGCGGCGCAGGAACATAGCACCCACGGCTAACGAGAGGATGCCGATGAGTATCATGACGTGGCGTGCCCACTCGAACACCTCGGTCGAGGCGTAGAGCGAGTATATGCGGTAGATAGATACGAAGCCGGCATTTACGAGTGCCGTAGATATAAATGCCGAGGCGGGGGCGGGGGCAGCATAGTTGGCATCCACGCCCACGGTGTAGAGCGGGAATATCTCCATCTTACAGCTGTAGCCCACGACAATAAGCAGGAATGCCACCTTCAGGTAGAGCGGGTTGCCGTTTGTCATTACGGTACTCAACGAGGCGTAGTCCAAGGCGCCATGCTCCGCGACGGTCGAGAGGAGCAGGATGCCTAAGTATGCCATGGCGATACCCGTAGAGCAGACGAAGATATACTTCCACGTAGCCTCTAACGACTGCTGGAACTCGCGGTGGTAGATGATGCCCGCCGAGCAGATGGTCGTAGCCTCCAAGAATACCCATGTCATCGCCACGTTGTCCGAGTAGTAGACACAGGTGATAGCCACGGCAAGGAGCATGACAAGCGTGTAGTAAGCCTTATACGAACGTGTAGATATGTCTTCAGCCTTGAGGTACGACGACGAGTGAATGAGTACGAAGCCCAAGACCGCCGTCATAAGCGTGTGGAACACCACGGCGAGGGTGTCGGCACGGAATATCGAGAGCATAACGCCATCCATGCGCCCGAAGCCGAGGATGAGACCTATGCCCGCAACCTGCACCGTGAAGAATAGCGCCGCGATGATGTTTGTGGCACGCTCGGTGCGAACAACAAGGGGTAGCACCGCTAAAAGTACCGAGATAACGAGATATATAAGCATTTCCATCGTTGTTAGTCTTTAATAGAGGTTAGAGCATCCGTTTCGTCGGTATGTATGTCGTCGTCCATACGGCGGAGGAACATGCCGAGGATAAGTATCGAGATAAGGATATCGAGCATGATGGCGAGGTTGATGAGTATCGGTAGCTCAACACCTATGGCCATCGAGAAGAGGAAGACACCGTTCTCGATGACGAGGAAGCCGACCAGGTGTGCAAAGATACGCTTACGCATGACTATGAGGATAAGTCCCGAGAGTAGGGCGTAGAGCGCCACACCGAAGAATATCATGTCGGTGCGGTTGTCGGCCATATAGTATGTTATGGTACAGCTGGCTACGAGCGCCACGATAGACATCACCAGAGCGCCAAACTGCGACGAGGCCGAGTGTATGCGGTTAATCTTCGTCTTCTGTATCACGCGCATGAGGATGGCGGGGATGACGATAGCCTTGAATACCAGCGTCTCGACGATGATGAAGCCCATCTCCACGGGGTGGAAGGCGTGGAGGCGTGCCATGGCGATGCCAAAGAGCAACAAGCCCTGAATGGCGAGAATCGTCGTATGGTTGCGGAAACGCTCAGCAATAGACAGGTATATGAGCGTCAGCACGTAGAGTATTATGAGTGATAGTACCATAGCTGCTTAGATTTCGATGTTTTGGATTAGGAGGAAGCCCGTGAGTAAGACCAGAGCCGACATCGCCACGATGGTGAGGATGAAGGTGGTGTTGCGCGAGAGCTTATTACGTGCGCGTAGCGACTCGACAATACCGATAGATAGTCCTGCGCCGAGGATTGCCAACGGCACGGTAAACTGCCAGTGGAACGAGATGGCCACCGACACGGCATTTGCTGCGATGACAGCAAAGATAGCATTCTTAAGCCACCCCGCGATATGTATCATAGCCATATCCACGCCCGAGTAGTCGAGACACATAACCTCGTGTATCATCGTGAGCTCGAGGTGTGTTCGGGGGTCATCCACGGGCACACGGCCCGCCTCGATAAAGAGGATGACAACAAATACGTAGGCAACCAACAGAAGCACCACCGTGAGGTTCATGTCGAGCTCCTGCGCCGTAGAGAAGATGTCGGCAAACGACGAGTAGCCGCAGAAGAGTGCCAGCGTGGCCATCGCCATCATCAGTGCCGGCTCAACAAGAGCACCATAGAGCGCCTCGCGCGCTGCGCCCATGCCCTCAAACGAGCTACCCGTGTCCATCGCTGCAAGGACGATAGCCACACGCGCAAGCGCGAGGAGGTAGGCTACGAGGATGATGTCGCCATGGAACGAGAGCAACGGCTCAAGGTCGGCAATGGGGATAAAGAGAAATGCCACGATTGCGGCACCCAGATATACGCAGGGTGCTATGCGGAAGAGGGTGGTAGTCGTGGTAGAGTATACCGCACCCTTGCGTAGCTGTAGTTGCACGTTGTATATGTGCTGGAAGAAACGTATACCCTTACGTCCGGCAAGCACGGCACGTGTGCGGTTGATGACACCCGTAATCGTGAGTGCCACAACAATCATTAGCAGTGTATTGAGTAGTTTTATTAACATAGTCGACAGAGGGTGTTAGGGTTAGAGTATACCTACGAGTGTTAGTACCAATACAACGACAAGGAATGCGAGGGCGAAGGTGATGTAGTTGTTCACGCGACCGGTACGTAGGCGCATGACATACTCGTTGATGCGGTGCATCATCTTCACCCACCACTGACCAAGCAGCGAGTCAACCTTATCCTTGTGGCGTATGTTGTAGTTGTGCTCGGATGGGAATATCTCGCCCTTCTCCACCGCACGACCATCAATCGTATTCTTCATCAGAGGCTTGCCTATGCTCTCCAAACCCTCGGAGAACGACTCGCCTGTGTACTGCATGCGTGTGTTCGTCGCCGTGAAGCCACATCCCCATGTGGGGCCACTCTCAATCTTACGCTCACTCTGCGCCTTATGCTTCAGCACAAAGAGAATGAGTATCACGGCAATAAGAGCCCAGCCCGTGGCGCTCAGCGCCTCGAGCGTGGGTGCAAAGTGGTTTACGGCGATGCTATTATCGGCACCGCTGATAGACTCCGCAACAACGGCAATGGGGCGTATGGCGTACTGTGGCAGAAGACCGATGAAGAGGATAAATGCCGCGGGGATGGCCATGGCGCCTATGCGTACGTTATCCACCTCGGTGCTCTCGGCAACATGCGTAGAGCGCGGCGAGCCGAGAAAGACGACGCCATAGAGCTTCGTGAACTCCAGGACAACGATACCGCCAATAAGCGAGAGGGCGATGATGCCGGCAACGGAGTACAGCACCTCGTGGCCGTCACTCACACCATTAAACATGCCTATATATATAAGAAGTTCCGACACGAAGCCGTTAAGAGGCGGCAGTGCGCAGATGGCAACCGTCGCTAAAAGCATGATGATAGCCGTGACGGGCATGTGCTTGGCTAAGCCGCCCATCTGGTTCATCGCCGTGGTGTGTAACTTCGAGTATATGTTTCCGGCGCTGAAGAATAGCAATGTCTTAAAGAGCGAGTGGTTTACCGTGTGTAGCAGCGCACCGCAGAGTCCACACATGCCTATTAGCGAGCTGCCGGCAGCATGTCCCACGGCAGCAATGCCGAGGCCTATGAGTATCACGCCAATGTTCTCGATGCTCGAGTATGCCAAGAGTCGCTTGATGTCGTTCTGCATCGCCGCGAGGATTACGCCCCAGAGGCCTGTTACGATGCCTGACAGCAGAACGATAAGACCTATGGTGTATAGGAGGTCGCCATTCTGGTCGATAGACTGCATAAGACGCATGATGCCGTAGACGCCCGTCTTAATCATCACGCCCGACATTATGGCCGAGACGTGCGATGGCGCTGCGGGGTGTGCCTCCGGAAGCCAGATGTGCATGGGGAAGAGACCCGCCTTCATGCCGAAGCCGATGAAGAGGATGATAAAGAGTGGCAGGGGCTGCGCCACCTTGAAGTAGTCGACGATGGCTGCGAAGTTCGCCGAGCCCGTAACGCTATACGTCATGACGAAGCCCGCGACGAGGAACATGAAGCCTATGTGCATCATCACGAGGTAGTTGAGCGCTGCACGGCGCACATCCTGACGGTCGGCCTCGAAGAGTATGAGTATGAACGAGGCGATGGTCATCAGCTCCCATGAGAAGAGGAACGAGAAACCACCACTCGACATGACGACAAGCATCATCGTCACCACGAGCATCACGAGTGCCGTGTAGTGTAGTGCGATGTGAGCCTCGGAGAAGCGCTTGAGGTAGCCCTCGACATATCCGCGCGAGTAGACGACCGTGGCTACCGAGGCGATGGCTATGATGACCAAGAATAGCGACGATAGCTTATCCACGGCAAATGTCTCGGCACCGAAGAAGGGTGTCGTGAACTCCGCGATGGTTATGGGCGCGGTGCTCGTGAATGCCATCGTGGCGAGCACGACGGCAGCAATGGCCACGAGAACGGTGACTCCCGTTGCCACCCACACCTTAAGTCGTTGTGGTGTGAGAAAAATAGCTACAATGACGACAAGTGCCGCCAAGAGTGTGTACAAATACATACGTATGCTTAATTGTTTGAGTTAAAGCTTATTTATTGTTGCCGTAACAACGGTGGCAACCACGGCAGCCGTCTCCGTTCTGAGGCGCTCCTTGCCGAGGCTTATAGCCTTAAATCCGTTTTGCACCGCAAAGGTAATCTCTTCTTCGGAAAAATCACCCTCCGGCCCAATTAAAATGAGGTTATTGCCCCCTTTTTTTATCAACGAGCCGAGATATGGGCGCTCGCCAAGGCTATCGTTGCAGTGGGCGATATACTTTTCGCCCGCGAAGTCCATCGTGATGACCTCGCGTATGTCGGTCATCGGATGGAGCGTGGGGTGGTAGGCCTTGAGCGACTGCTTCACGGCTGAGGTGATGACCTTCTCCTCGCGCTCGGCCTTTATCTGTCGGCGCTCGCTGTGGTCGCACTCGATGGGGTATATCTCGGTGATGCCCACCTCAGTAGCTTTTTCCAAGAACCACTCGTAGCGGTCGATATTTTTTGTCGGGGCCACGGCCATCGTAAGACCGTAGGTCATCTTCTCGTACTCGGGTGTGCTGTCGACAACCTCCACGGTGCAGCGTTTCGCGTTGTCATCCACCACCTTACAGCGATACAGCGTACCGCGACCGTCCGTCAGGTGAAGCTCGTCGCCCACCCTCATGCGCAGCACGCGCACGCAGTGTTTCGACTCCTCCTCCGTGAGCGTATAGCACGGAAGTGATATTTCGGGAGCATAAAATAGTTGCATTCGACCAATAATTTTTTTAACTTTGCAAAGTTAATTAAAAAATATTATAGATGAAACGCCTTTTAACATTATCGACACTATTGTTTGTTATGATTATTAACTCAGGCTGTAACGACAACGCGAAGGTTGCCACGGGTAACCCGCTCCTCGACGAGTGGACGACGGAGTATGGTGTGCCCCCCTTCGACCTTATCAAGACGGAGCACTTCAAGCCCGCCTTCGAGGCTGCAATGCAGATGCACAACGAGGAGATTGATGCTATCGTCGTGTCGGAGGAGGAGCCCACGTTCGAGAATGTCATCGTCGCTATGGACAGTGCCGGTGTCAAGCTCGGTGAGCTTAACCTCATCTTCGGCATGCTCTCGGCCTCGGACTGCGACGACCAGATGCAGGCGCTGATGAACGAGATTGCCCCGATGCTCGTGGAGCACTCGAGCGCCATAATGCTCAACGAGGCTCTCTTTGCTAAGGTCAAGAGCGTATACGACCGCCGTGCTACGCTCGGCCTTGACGATGTGCAGATGCGCCTTGTGGAGAAGACCTACGACGACTTTGTGCGCTCGGGTGCGCTACTCGACAAGGAGGATAAGGCTCGCCTCGTGGAGATAGAGTCGGAGCTCTCGTCGCTCGGCATACGCTTCGGCAAGAACCTGCTTGCCGACAACGCCTCGTTCTGCCTCGAGCTGGATGCAGCGCAGGTTGCCGACCTTCCCGAGAGTGTGCGCAATCAGGCTGCAGAGGCTGCTAAGGCTGCCGGTAAGAGTGGCTACGTATTCACCCTCGCCAAGCCCAGCATGCTGCCCTTCCTTACATACTCGACAAACCGCGACCTTCGCCGTCAGCTCTACGATGGCTACACGAAGCGCTGCGACAACGACAACGAGACGGACAACAAGCAGATTATCGAGGATATGACACGCCTGCGTGTGGAGAAGGCTCACCTGCTCGGCTATAAGTCGTACTCGGAGTTCGTGACCTCGGATCAGATGGCCGGCAGCCCCAAGGCTGTATATGCGCTCCTCGACGAGATATGGGAGCCCGCGTTGGAGTCGGCAAAGAGAGAGTTGGAGGATATGAAGGAGCTCTTCGAGAAGGATCACCCGGGTGAGATGTTCGAGAAGTCGGACTGGTGGTACTACGCCGAGAAGGTGCGCAAGCAGAAGTATCAGCTCGACGAGGAGGCTGTGCGCCAGTACCTGTCGTTGGATAACGTGCGCGACGGTATGTTCTACCTCGCCAACCGCCTCTACGGCATCACGTTCCGTCCTATCACGGTGCCTCGCTACCATGCCGAGTGTACGGTATACGAGGTTCTCGACCACGACCAGTCGCACATCGGTGTTTTGTATATCGACCCCTATCCCCGTCAGTCGAAGCAGGGAGGTGCTTGGTGCGGTAACTTCACCGAGCAGCGCTATGTCGATGGCAAGCGTAAGGCTCCCGTCGTAGGCATCGTATGCAACTTCACGCCCCCCGTGGGTAAGACCCCGTCGCTCCTCTCGCTCGACGAGGCGGAGACCATGTTCCACGAGTTCGGCCATGCGCTGCACTTCCTCTTTGCGGATGTGCGCTATCGTGGCTTGACCGATGTCGAGGGCGACTTTGTTGAGCTGCCGTCGCAGATTATGGAGAACTGGGCATTCGAGCCCGAGATACTTAAGAAGTACGCTACGCACCATAGAACGGGCGAGGTTATCCCCGATAACCTTATTGCCAAGATGCAGAAGGCTGCGCTCTTCAATCAGGGCTTCGTGACTACGGAGCTTGCCGCTGCTGCGCTTATCGACATGGATATTCACACCATCGAGACCTTCGCCGACATGGATGTCAACGCCTTCGAGAAGTATAACCTCGCTACGCGCCGTGGCCTCATCCCCGAGATTGAGCCCCGCTATCGCTACACCTACTTCTCGCACATCTTCGACGGTGGCTACTCGTCGGGCTACTACTTCTACCTTTGGGCCGAGGTGTTAGATAAGGATGCCTTTGCTGCCTTCAAGGAGTCGCGTGACATCTGCGACAAGGAGCTTGCTACGAGCTTCCGCTACGACCTTCTGGCGCAGGGTGGCCAGCGTGCCGGCATGGATATGTATCGTAAGTTCCGCGGTGCCGAGCCCGACAAGACACCCATGCTCAAGGCGCGTGGCTTGTGGACGGAGCCCGAGCCCGTCGACACACTCGTTGAGGAGAACGAGGGTGTGATGCTTAACCCCAACCCCGATTCACCCATCCGAAGCCTTGCCAAGCGCCCCGAGAAGCACATGCCCACAGCGATGAAGAGCAAGGTGGCAAAGATGAAGGAGACAAAAGAGTAAAACACGCAAACGCTTAATGAATAAATCCTTAAAACTTTAATTTTATATGACAGCAAAATCAATTATTATGTCAGCAGTGGCACTTGCAACCGTGGGCACCACAACGCTTAAGGCCGAGGGTCTTGTTATGCCCGAGGAGCTTAAGGGCAATCCCTTTGCTACGGAGTGGAACACGCCCCACCAGACCCCTCCCTTCTCATCTATCAAGGTTGAGCACTACGTGCCCGCCTTCGACTTCGCAATTGCGGAAAACCGCGCCGAGATTGAGGCTATCGTCAACAACCCCGAGGCTCCTACGTTCGAGAATACCATCGTCGCCATGGCCGAGTCGGGACAGATGCTTGCCCGTGTGTCGGGTGTGTTCTTCGTGCTCAACGGCAGCTGCACGTCGGACGAGATGCAGAAGATTGCTATGGATGTCACTCCTAAGCTCACCGAGCTCTCGAACGACATATCGCTCAACCCCGAGCTCTTTGCTCGCGTTAAGGCCGTCTACGACAAGCGCAAGAAGCTGAAGCTCGACAAGGAGGATATGATGCTTCTGGAGGAAACCTATAAGAGTTTTTCACGCTCGGGCGCTCTGCTCGAGGGCGAGGCTAAGGAGCTCTATAGAAAGTACTCTACGGAGCTCTCGCAGCTCACGTTGGAGTTTGGTCAGAATGCTCTTGCTGCAACAAATGCCTTCTCGCTCAACATCACCGACGAGGCTAAGGTTGCCGAGCTCCCCGACTTCGTTAAGGAGGGCCTTGCTGCCGAGGCTGCTGCACGCGGACAGGAGGGTTGGACTGTCACGCTCCACGCACCGAGCTACGTTCCCTTTATGACCTACTCTACGCAGCGCGACCTCAAGGAGCAGCTCTACCGCGCCTATAACTCACGTGGCGTGGGTGGCGATGCGGACAATATGGAGAACATACGCAAGATAGCTAACCTCCGCCTTAAGATTGCCAACCTCCTTGGTTATAAGTGCTATGCCGACTACGTGTTGGAGGATCGCATGGCCGAGAGCCGCAAGACCGTAAACGGCTTCCTCGACGAGCTCTGCGATGCTACGCTCGACTACGCCAAGAAGGATGTTGAGGCTATCACGGCCTACGCTCGCGAGAATGGCTTCGAGGGTGACCTCCAGCCTTGGGACTTCAGCTACTACAACGAGAAACTTAAGGAGGCGAAGTACTCTATCAACGACGAGCAGATTAAGCCCTACCTGCAGCTCGAGAGCGCTAAGGAGGCTGTCTTTATGCTTGCAAATAAGCTCTATGGCCTCACCTTCACTCCCGCACCCGAGATTGAGGTGTACCACCCCGAGGCTATGGTCTACGAGGTTAAGGACGAGAGCGGCAAGGTGCTCGCAGTCCTCTATATGGACTTCTTCCCCCGCGAGTCTAAGCGCCAGGGTGCGTGGATGACGGAGTTCCGCGGTACAAGCATCGTCGATGGCGTTGAGCGTCGTCCTTTGGTGTCGCTCGTTATGAACTTCACGAAGCCCACGGCTACGACACCCTCACTCCTTACGTTCGACGAGTTTACCACCTTCCTCCACGAGTTTGGCCACGGCTTGCATGGCATCCTCGCCAAGGGTAAGTACGAGTCTATCAACGGCACATCTGTTAAGCGCGACTTCGTGGAGCTTCCCTCGCAGATTATGGAGAACTGGGCTACGGAGAAGGAGTACCTCGACCTCTGGGCTAAGCACTACGTTACGGGCGAGGCTATGCCCGCAGAGCTTATCGAGAAGCTTATCGCTGCTAAGAATTACCTCGCAGCCTACTACAACGTGCGTCAGCTGTCGTTCGGTATGCTCGATATGGCATGGCACAGCATCACCACCCCCTATGAGGGCGATGTTATGGCCTTCGAGCTCGCAGCTTTGAAGCCCACGCAGGTTATGCCCTTCGTTGAGGGTTGCGCTATGGGCCCCGCCTTCACGCATATCTTCAGCGGTGGCTACGCCACGGGCTACTACGGCTATAAGTGGGCTGAGGTTCTTGCTGCCGATGCCTTCTCATACTTCAAGGAGAAGGGTATCTTCTCTAAGGATGTTGCCGACAAGTTCCGTTACGAGGTTCTCGAGAAGGGCGGTCACGAGCACCCCATGACTCTCTACGTCAACTTCCGCGGTCACAAGCCTCAGACTAAGGCGCTCATTGATCAGATGAACCTCGAGTAATTTTTGATTATAAGGCGGCATCTACTGCCGCTAACAAAAAGTCCCGACAATGAGTCGTACGCCAAGTACTACCTATCGTCGGGATTTTTGCCGAGCGTTGTATCTACTACCTTCTACTCAAAAATTAAATTTCCGATTATAAGGCAGCATCTGCGGCCTCTCAATCATTGCCCCGAATGGGAAATACGTCAAGTATGTCCCATCCGGGGCAATCTCTTAATCGAGGCCGCATCTACTACCTTCTACTCAAAAATTAGATTTTCGATTGTAAGGCAGCATCTGCGGCCTCTCAATCATTGCCCCGAATGGAAAATACGTCAAGTATGTCCCATCCGGGATAATCTCTTAATCGAGGCCACATCTACTTCCTCTAACAAAAAGTGCCGTCAATGGGCTGTGCCTCTATGTACTATCCCATCGACGGCATTTTTGCCTACGTCCTTCTAATCAAAAATTTATTGCTCTCCTCTAACGCTAAATCAGGCGCGCTACCCATCGCTAACATTGACAATCATATAGGAACCCATAGGAACCCATTAATAATTGTTAATTATAGGGTTTTTAGGTACTTAGATACGTTGTCGAAGATGCGCTTCTCGACGTCGTCGGTCTCGGCACGTACGAACTTCTCGCCCGTAACGGCCTCGTAGAGCTCGATATAGCGCTCCGTGATGCCTGCAACAACCTCCTCCGTCATCTCGGGCACCTGCTGTCCCTCCTGACCCTGGAAGCCATTATCCATAAGCCACTCGCGAACGAACTCCTTAGATAGCTGCTTCTGCTTCTCGCCCTTAGCCAAGCGCTCCTCGTAGCCCTCCATATAGAAGTAGCGCGACGAGTCGGGCGTGTGAATCTCGTCCATGAGGTAGATGGTGCCATTCTTCTTGCCGAACTCGTACTTCGTGTCGACAAGGATAAGACCCATCTTTGCTGCAATCTCGGTGCCGCGCTGGAAGATGGCGCGTGTGTATGCCTCGAGCTGCTCGTACTCCTCGCGTGAGACAAGACCCTGGGCGATGATCTCCTCCTTCGATATATCCTCGTCGTGACCCTCGTCAGCCTTGGTCGTGGGGGTGATGATGGGCTCGGGGAACTTCTGGTTCTCAACCATACCCTCGGGCATAGCCACACCGCAGATGGTGCGCTTGCCGGCCTTATACTCTCGCCATGCGTGTCCCGAGAGGTAGCCACGGATGACCATCTCGACCTTGTAGGGCTCGCAGCGGTGACCTACTGTGGCCATAGGGTCGGGCACGGCAATCTTCCAGTTGGGGAGGATGTCGCTCGTAGCATCGAGGAACTTGGCGGCAATCTGGTTGAGCACCTGACCCTTGAAGGGTATGCCCTTGGGAAGCACCACATCGAAGGCCGAGATACGATCCGACACAACCATCACGAGGTAGTCGTCGTTGATGTTGTAGACGTCGCGCACCTTGCCTACATAGTGACCCTTCTGGCCCTCAAACTCAAAATCGTTTTTTACAATTGCATTCATAGTATTATATGGTATTTTATTTATTAATTTTTTCACTCCAATTACTCACTACTCACTACTCACTACTCATTGGAACTTAGTACATGTAGTCGTACTGCGAGTAGCTCTTGTCGTACTTCAGGTCGGCAAGCGATGCTGCCTTAACGCCGATGTTGAAGGCCCAACTGCGGTGGTTGCCGAAGGGTATCCATGTGAAGGACATCTGCCAGCAGTGCAGGTCGCGCGTGATGGCGATGGAGGTCATCGACATCTTACGTGCCGTGAAGTCGTAACCCGTCGTGGCGGTAATCATCAGCTTGGGCGTGAGCTTCACGCTGGCGTTGCAGTTGATGGTCTGCTGTATGTTCTTCTTATATCCCGTCGTTCCGTTATTCACAAACTGCGCGTTATAGCTGAAGCTATAGTTGAAACCGAAGTTCCACGGTATGGAGAAGTCGTAGTATTGCCCCGCCATCCATTGTCGTCGCATCGCGGGGTTTAGTTGCCCGTAGGGGTCGCTCCACGAGTTGAAGTACTCGGCCGGCAGCGAGGTGATGTCGTTGCCCGCCACGCGAGACTTATCGTCGCGTGAGCGGAAGGTGTAGCCGAAGCTCCAGCTTGCCGACTGCAATCGTCCCGGCAGTCCGCGGCTCCACATCAGCTTGTTGTAGCGCACACCCTGGGGCGACACCTCGTAGGGGTCGAGCGTGAGCGATAAGTTGAGCGCTATGTTCTGATATATGGTCGTGCGCAGCTGTATCGGCAGGGTTGACAGGTTCATCGAGTCGGCCAAGAAGTTATACGAGCCGTTGATAGATATCTGGTCTATGAGTTTTATCTTCTTGACCGTATCCTTCGTGCGTATCTTTGCTTCGAGCGACTGCGAGAGTCCGAAGGTGAGGTTTAGCTGCTGGCCGCTACCCGGCACGCCGTATGCGTTATCCGTGAAGGGCGAGTATACCTTGAACCTACCCGTCGTGTCGGTCTGCACCGTCTCGTAGAAGCCATACTTCTGACGGCTGAAATCGGGGGCATAGCTGAAGCCTATGTTGGGCGTGAGGGTGTGGCGCACGGCCTGGAGCTTGCGCTCCTTCTTCTTCGCCACGTAGGTACCATATACCGTGGTGTTTGCCGACACCGAGGCGTTGTAGTTGTACAAGCGCCAGAAGCCATACTCGGGGTCGAGGGTCTCCACCTTATGCGTCTCGTCGTTCCACTGCTGGCTCACCTTCTTGAAGTACCAGCGCTCGGTGTAGTTGAACGAGGGACTCACGTTGATGTAGTTGAAGAGAGACAGCGAGGTAGAGACAGGTATGGTGTGCTGTATACCGTTCTTCATGTTTTGCAGCGTCTCCTTCGTGAACATCTTCTCCTCGGTGGTGTTCACCGTGTTGGTCATCTTCATCGAGTAGCTCATCTTAATCTTCTCGTACCAACGTGTCTTGCCTATGGCCTCCTTACGCTTGAAGGGGTTGAAGCTTGCCACGTTGAAGGTGATGGTGGGGAGCGTCACGGCGATGGTCTTATTCTTCGAGTTCTGCGACACCGACATGTTGAGCGCCAACGAGAAGGGTGTGCCCTCCCAGTTCTTCGAGTACGAGATAGACGAGTTGGTCTGCGTGGCGAGGATGTCGT
This sequence comes from Alistipes sp., assembly GCA_017451685.1. Lineage (GTDB taxonomy): Bacteria > Bacteroidota > Bacteroidia > Bacteroidales > Rikenellaceae > Alistipes. Next base: position 15,650 of record JAFTNV010000036.1, on the reverse strand, counting down.
TCACGTTTGTTGCCGAGTAGCGGCTGTAACCACTTGATGTGAGGTTTACCGATGCCGAGAATGTAGAGCCCGGGTTGGCCTTCGGATCCTGCGAGTGTGTCCACTGTATCTTGTAGTTGTTCTGCTGCACGAAGTCGGCCTCGCCCTTCTCACCGGCACGTATCGCCGAGTATTGGAGGTTGAAGTTGCCGCGGAACTTGTAGCGCTTGACGTACTGCGACACGGCAGACACCTCCCACGAGCCGAGCGTGTAGATGCCACCACGGATGGCTAAGTCCATGTGCTCACCGAGGGTGAAGTAGTAGCCGAGGTCGCGGATAAAGAAGCCCTTGGCATCCTCGCCGTATGTGGGCATCAGGATACCCGACTTCGGGCCCATGTGTATTGGGAAGAAGGCCTCGGGGATGCCCGGGAAGTAGATGGGCACATCCTCCATTACGAGGTAGGCGTAGCCCGTGACAATCTTCTTGCCGGGGATGACCTTCGCCTGTGTCATGGCGAGGTAGAAGTGGGGGTGGTCGGTGCAGTCGCACGTGGTGTACATGCCGTTGCCGATGTGTATCGTCTCGTCGGGGTGCATCTTCACGCTGCTGCCGATGAGCCATCCATCGCCCTCCTGTGTGGCGATACCCTTAATCTTGGCCTTGCGCGAGTCGAGGTTGTAGGTGATGGTATCCATCGAGTAGGGCGAGCCGCCATCGCTGAACTCGGGGTGTGTCTTTGTTGGCTTGCCGTCGATGGTGTCGGAGTGGTAGCCGTGGGCGAAGATGTCCTTGGTCTGCATGTCTACACGCATGAAGTCGGCCTTGAGGTTCATGCCCTGGTACGTCACGTCGCCACTGCGGTAGCTGTATATCATCTTGTTCGTGGCGTCGAAGACTACGGAGTCGGAAGCCTTACCCTCGATGATGTCGTCGAACATGGGTGCCGAGGTGCGACGGCGTGCCGTTTTGTCGTCTGTTGTGTCCCTTTGGCCTACGGGTGTGTCGACGCTGTCGCGGCTTTGGAAAAGGCCAAAACCGCCCGCACCGGCACTCGTGAGCCCGAAGCTAAGACACATAAACGCAGCAACGAGCAGCGTAGATGATAGATATTTTAAGAATAAATGTCTCAAAATCCAATAATTTTTTGTAACTTTGCCGACGGTGTCGGCAAAACGACCCGACCATAGGGTTATGTAGCGCCTGTAAAGGTCTGTAATGGCCGTGATTAACCGTGTTACAACCCGCAAAGATAGTAAAATTTTTGCACAAAACTGACTTATTTATGAGAAATCTCATAATAGCCCTGATGCTACTCGTTCTGCTACCCGTAGGTGTTAACGCTGCGGAGGCGGAAAATGTTGCACCCGAGGGTAGAAAAAGGGTAGTTGTGATAGACCCGGGTCATGGTGGCCCGCGACCTGGCAAGGTGATGAAGGATATTGCCGAGGAGCATTATGTGCTCGATGTGTCGAAGGAGGTGCGCAAGCAACTTAAGACCAAGATGTCGGACTTGGAGGTGTACCTCACGCGCTCGTCCGACTCGGCATACCACGAGAAGCAGGCCGAGGATAACAAGCGTCGCGCGGAGTTTGCCAACCGTAAGGGTGCCGACCTCTACGTGTCGATACATGCCAATGCCCACGAGAAGACGACGGTGAATGGTTGCGAGGTGTGGGTGCTCACGCTCAACGAGCGCCTGATGAATCAGAATCAGGGTCAGGCGGCACGCTATGCCGACGATGGCGACTTCATCGCTCCGGAGGATATAGACCGCACATCGCAGGGCTTTATGATGGCCGTGGCGCGCCAGCTCGAGAATGAGCCTTTCAGTCGCTTCTTTGCCGAGGAGTGCTGTCGTAACATGTCGAGCTATGGTCTTAAAAATCTTGGTGTTAAGGCAGGGCCCGTATTTACGGTGTTGTACTACTTCGAAGGCCCGGGTGTCATCGTCGAGTTGGCATACCTGACAAATAGCGAGGACTATGCCTACCTCTCGAAGAAGGGGTCTAAGACGGAGATGGCGACGGCCATAAGTGATGCCATCGTAAGCTACTTCAAGGCTCTGGATGGCGATGCGTCGGAGCCCGCGGAGAGTGCAGAGGAGAGTACGACGGAGAGTGTGGAGGAGGCTGCACCTCTCACGGAGGGTTACACCATACAGCTCATATCGAGCACCACGGAGGTCGACAAGAGCGACTATCAGTTCAAGGAGTACAAGGGTCGTGTGGAGCTGTATATGGGCACGGGGCGATATAAGTACAAATATTGCTACGGCAGTTACGCCACGCGCGAGGCGGCACGCGAGGAGCTTGAGCATGCGCGCAAGACCTTCAAGGATGCCTACGTGGTGCGATTTAAGGATGGAAACATCGTCGCAAAATAGTGTTCCGAAAAATAATTAAAGTATTAGAGATATGAAGATTAGAAGAGAGTTTAAGATTGGTATTTTTGCCGTTATCGTCATCTTGGTGTCGTGGTGGGGTATTAAGTGGCTCGGAGGTCAGAACCTGCTGCTTCAGAGCAACATCTACTACGTTTATTACGACGATGTGTCGGGATTGCAGGAGTCGTCGCGCGTGAAGTTGCGTGGCGTAGAGGTGGGTAACGTGCGCGACATAACCCTCGAGGCCGACCGCGTGAAGGTCGAGATAGCCATCGAGAGCGAGTACACACAGATGATTCCCGAGAACTCCATTGCCGAGATTGGCGCTGCGGGGTTGATGGGTGGCGTCGAGATTGCCATCATCCAGGGCGATGCCGAGAGGTGTATCAAGGATGGTGCTACCTTCGAGGGTCGCATCAAGACCGACATGCTCGGCTCGTTGGCAGATAAGGGCACGGAGCTTATCGACGGCCTGAACCAGACGGTGGCGGGCATCAACGACCTTATCGGTGGCAACAGTCAGAATATCACGGCACTCATCGCTAATCTGGAGTCTACGACGAAGTCGATAGACAGCATCCTCGCTACCTCGGCACCCAACATCAACGAGGCTGTCGGCAACCTTAATAAGTTTACTACGACGTTGTCGGACAACACCGAGCGTGTGGATTCGATGATAAACAACCTCAACACCTTCACCGGAGAGCTTGCCGAGGCGGATGTTGTCAACAAGCTGACCACTACCGTCGAGTCGCTCAACGAGGTGCTCGCTGCGATTGAGAATGGCGAGGGCTCGGTGGGTAAGCTCGTAAACGATGAGGAACTCTACAACTCGCTCACCACGGCGGGCGAAAACCTCGGTTTGTTGCTCGAGGACTTGAAGGCTAATCCTATGCGCTATGTTCACTTCTCGCTCTTCGGTCAGTCGGAGGAGAAAGCAGCAAAGAGGGCTGCAAAGGAGGCTGCGAAGGCCGAGAAGAGAACTGCAAAGGAGGCTGAGTAGTTGCGATAAAGACCCTGTAAGGAGATATGATATATCCGTCGAATTTTGAGCAGAGGGTAGGCTTCGACCGCATACGTGAGGCTATCGTTGCGCGCTGCACGATGCAGTCGGCACGCGATGTCATCGCGGGGGAGGCGTTCACGCGCTCGCGTCGCGAGGTGGAGCGTAGGTTGGCCTTGGCGGACGAGATGCGCCTCATGCTCACGATGGAGACGGGTGTCGCGATAGGCGAGCAGGAGGATCTGCGCGACATTGTAGATAAGGTTGCTGTTGAGGGCTCGTACCTCACGGTCGAGGAGGCTGTCACGCTCCTTCGTGGTCTACGCTCGGCAGCGGCAATCGTAGGCTTCATCCTCTCGCGCAGGGAGCCTAACTATCCTGCACTGAGGAGTATAACCGCGGGCGTTACGGTATTTCCGGAGTTGCAGCGCGAGATTGAGCGCGTGGTAGACGATGCGGGCGAGGTGCGCTCATCTGCATCGGCGGAGTTGCAGGAGATACGTCGCGCCATACGCGAGCATGAGGGACAGGTGGCAAAGCGTCTGCAACAGGTGTTGCAGAGGGCTAAGGCTCAGGGTATCGTCGAGGCGGATGCCATGATTTCGATACGCGACGGCCACGCCGTGATACCCGTGTCGGCAGCGAACAAACGCAAACTCTCGGGCTTCATCCACGACGAGTCGGCAACGGGGCGTACCTTCTATATCGAGCCCGTGGAGGTCGTGGAGCTGAACAACGAGTTGCGCGAGTTGGAGTATGCCGAGACACGCGAGGTGGTGCGCATACTGACCGAGCTCACGGCCGTGTTACGCCTCGATGTTGAGGGTATAGCCAAGATTGAGGGCTACCTGACGACGATTGATGCTCTGAGGGCTAAGGCTCGCTGGGCGATAGATAATGGTGCGGTGAAGCCCATAATATCGACCGAGGGGCGCCTACTACTGCGCAAGGCGCGCCATCCGCTTTTGGAGCGCACGCTGAAGGAGCAGGGCAAGGTCATCGTGCCCCTGGATATGGAACTGAATGCCGAGCAGCGCATACTCGTAATCTCGGGCCCCAATGCCGGAGGTAAGTCGGTATGTTTGAAGACTACGGGCATACTGCAATATATGGTTCAGTGCGGCTTCTTGGTGCCGGTGCTGGAGAACTCGGAGTTTCCGATGTTCGATGCACTGATGATAGACATCGGCGACCAGCAGTCGTTGGAGAACGACCTCTCGACATACTCGTCGCACCTGGTCAACATGAAGGCTATGTTGCAGGAGGCCTCGGAGCATACGCTGATACTTATCGACGAGTTTGGCTCGGGCACGGAGCCCACGATTGGTGGCGCCATATCCGAGTCAATCCTCGAGCGCTTTGTCGAGCGCGGCGCCTATGGCGTGATTACGACGCACTACGCCAACATAAAATACTTCGCATCGCGCAACGAGGGCGTGGCAAATGGCGCTATGGCCTTCGATGTTAAGAACATACAGCCACTCTTTAGCCTTGAGTTGGGTAAGCCCGGAAGCTCGTTTGCTATCGAGGTGGCACGTAAGATAGGCCTTCCGGAGGATATTGTCCTTAAGGCTATGGACAAGGCGGGCGAGGACCACATAAACCTCGAAAAGCAACTCAGGGAGATTGCCCGCGACAAGCGCTACTGGGCCGAGAAGCGTGACCGCATACGCCTGACGGATAGGAAGGTGGAGCAGCTGGAGCAGACCTACACCGATAGGCTACAGAGCATAAAGGATGAGCGTAGGGAGATTATCGAGAAGGCGCGTCGTGAGGCCGAGGAGTTGATAACAGCAGCCAACCGCCAGATAGAGAATACGATACGCACCATCCGTGAGTCGCAGGCCGAGAAGGAGCTCACACGCATGGCACGTAAGGAGTTAGAGAGCTTTGCCGAGGGTGTCGACGGCACTGATAGGGCTAAGGATGACCGCATAGAGCGCGAGATGGAGCGCTTAGCACGCCGCAGGGAGCGCCGTGAGCAGCGGGCGGAGAATAGGGAGCGGGGCATAGAGCCCGCTGTGAAGCCCGCAGAGCCGAAGCCCGAGAAGATAGAGGTGGGCACAAAGGTTAAGATGGAGGGTCAGAATGTCCCGGGCGTGGTGGAGAGCATCAAGGGCAAGCGCGCGCAGGTGACGTTTGGCAACATGCGCATGATGGTCGAGGTTTCGCGACTACGGGCTGTGTCGGGAGCGGAGTATAGGGAGGCCACGCGCCCCACGACAGCGCGCACGGTGGTGTCGGTGGACATACGCGAGCGCAAGCTCAACTTCCGCGACACGATAGATGTGCGTGGCATGCGCGCAGTGGAGGCGTTGGAAGCGGTCGAGGATCTCGTTGACGATGCCCTCATGGTGGGTGTCGGCAGCGTGACGATACTCCACGGCAAGGGCACGGGAGCGTTGAAGGAGGAGATACGTCGCTACCTGCGCACGGTGAAGGATGTGGCGACGATTGCCGACGACCATGCCGACCGTGGTGGCGCGGGCATAACGCTCGTCACGTTCAAACAGTAAAATATAAAGAGAAGATTAGATATGGATTACCTATTGTCGGACATAGCCCGCATTGTGGGTGGAGAGCTTCGAGGTGCAGACCTCAGGGTTCGCGAGGTAGCAACCGACTCGCGCAGCGTTGTTGCGAGCGAGGCGGTGGTGTTTGCCGCCATCGACGGTAAGAACCACGATGGTCACAACTACCTTCGCCGCATGTCGGAGCGTGGCGTCGAGGCCTTCATCGTGGAGAAGGATGTGGAGTTGCCGACAAAGGGGTGCGGCATGGTGAGGGTGGAGTCCACGTTAGAGGCGTTGCAGCGCCTCGCAGCGCACCAGCGCAGCCGTTTTGAGGGCGTGGTGGTAGCCATCACGGGCTCCAACGGCAAGACCATCGTCAAGGAGTGGGCGGCACGCTCGATGCCCGACAGGGTGCGCTCGTTTGCCTCGCCCAAGAGTTACAACTCGCAGCTCGGTGTGGCACTCTCGCTCATAATGCTCGAGGGCAGGGAGCAGGTGGCATTCATCGAGGCGGGAATATCGGAGCCCGGGGAGATGGAGCGCCTGGAGCGTATGATACGCCCCGACATTGTCGTGGTGACATCTATTGGCGATGCTCACTCGGCAAACTTTAGGTCGGAGGCTGAGAAGATTGAAGAGAAGCTTATCCTCGCGCGCGGGGCTAAGACAATAATATATAGTAGGGAGTATCCCGCCTTGGCATCGCGCATCGAGGCGTTGTATGGCGACCGCGAGCTTATAGACAGCAGCCGCGAGACGGTGGACGATGCCATGGAGCTAAACGATGCCCTCATGGTCGATGCCTACCACGTGCAGGCGCTGATGCGCAAGCTCGGATATAGTGTCGATGGCGCGATATTCTCGGCAAAGGTGGCGATGCGCCTCGAGGTGAAGGAGGGCATCGACGACTCGATAATCATTGACGACACGTACAACTCGGACATCAACTCCGTCGTTGTGGCGCTCGATGCCCTGCACCTGCAATCTATGGGTCGCAGGCGTGTAGCCGTCATCTCGGACATACGCCAGAGTGGCATGGCGCCCGAGGAGTTGTATGGCCGTGTGGCGGAGGCTGTGCGTAAGGCCTCGGTGGATCATCTTATATGTGTGGGAGAGAACATGGCGCTACACCAGAACCTCTTTCCGCGAGGCACGTCGTTCTACCTCACGACCGACGAGCTCATCGAAAACTTCTCGCGCGAGCGCTGGGCGCGCTCGGTGATTCTCGTCAAGGGTAGCCGCGATAGCCGCTTTGAGCGCCTGAGCCGCCTCCTGGAGCGTAGGACACATACGACAACGCTCGAGGTGGATCTCGCAGCGATGAAGAAGAACCTCAACTACTTCCGTCGTCATCTGCCGCAGCATCACCCCATGGTCGCCATGGTCAAGGCCTCGGGCTACGGCACGGGCGATGTGGAGGTAGCACGCATGCTCCAGCATGAGGGCGTGCGCTATCTTGCTGTGGCGTTTGCCGACGAGGGCGTGACGCTCAGGTCGAAGGGTATAACGATGCCTATCGTCGTACTCAATGCCGATGAGGAGAGCTTCGATGTGATGGTTGCCCACGACCTCGAGCCCGAGATATATAGTTTCCATTCGCTCGATGCCTTCCGTCGTGCTGTGCACCGTGCCCATCGCGAGGCATATCCCATACACGTGAAGCTCGACACGGGCATGCACCGTCTGGGATTTATCGACGACGAGGTGGATCTCTTGGGTCGCGCCATACACCACGATGCAGCGCTGCACGTAGCATCTATATTCTCGCACCTAAGTTCGGCGGATGTGCCAGCGGAGGATGACTTCACCCGACGACAGATTGCCGACTTCGACTATATGAGCCAGCAACTCACGGAGTGGCTCGACTATAAGCCGCTAAGACATATCGCCAACTCGGCAGCCATCGTACGCTTTCCGGAGGCAGCATTCGATATGTGTCGCTTGGGATTGGGCCTCTATGGCTACGGCTATGAGCATAACGAGGAGCTCATCCCCGTGGCTACGCTCTCGACACGCATAGTGCAGATACGCACGCTTGCACGTGGCGAGTCCGTGGGCTATGGTCGCAGTGAGCGCACCGTGCGTGAGACGACGATAGCGACAATACCCGTGGGCTATGCCGATGGCCTCGACCGCCATCTCGGAGGTGGCCGCTGGGAGGTAGTCGTCGGTGGCAAGCGAGCACGCATCATGGGGCGCGTATGTATGGATAGCGCGATGATAGACATTACGGACATCGCGGGCGTTGCGGTGGGCGACAAAGTGACGATATTTGGCGCCGAGGCGGGAAATACGCTCGAGGATATGGCGCAGGTGCTCGACACCATACCCTACGAGATAATGACATCCATATCTACGCGCGTGAAACGTATTTATACCGAGCGATGATGAAGGGAACGATATATATGATACCATGCCCCATTTCGGAGACACGACCCCTGTGGGATGTGCTCCCGAGGGCTAACTACGAGGTGATGAACGCCCTCGACTACTTCATCGTCGAGAATGTGCGCTCGGCACGTCGCTTCCTCTCGAAGGCGGGTGTGGAGCGTAGGATTGAGGAACTGGAGTTTGTCGAGCTGAACGAGCACACTACACGCCCCGAGGATGTGGAGCGCATGCTGCGCCCCGTGCTTGAGGGTCGCTCGGCAGGTGTCATCTCCGAGGCGGGAGTGCCGGGCGTTGCCGACCCGGGTGCCGACATCGTGGCGCTGGCACACAGCCATGGCATCAGGGTGGTGCCGCTGGTGGGCCCCTCGTCGATACTCATGTCGGTGATGGCCTCGGGACTCAACGGACAGTCGTTTGCCTTCGTGGGCTACCTGCCGGTGAAGGATGGTGAGCGCGAGCGCCGTCTGAGGGAGTTGGAGCGCAGGGCGCAGCAGGAGCGCCAGGCACAGCTCTTTATCGAGGCGCCATACCGCAACGTGAAACTCTTCGAGGCACTTATAAGGATACTATCTCCGAAGATGCGCCTCACGGTGGCAACGGACATCACCGCGCCCGAGGAGTATATACGTACGCTCCGCGTGGAGGAGTGGCGTAAGGTGGGCGTGCCAGACATCCAGAAGCGCCCGACGATATTTGTATTAGGCATATAATTTGTTCATTATAATATGAAACAATTTAATTTTAACCGTTTTATGAATAAGCAAACATCTGAGAAAGAGAGAGATATAAACGAGGCTCAGGAGGCTCAGAACAACGAGGAGCAGACGGCCGAGGTGGCTGCGGATGACAATGTGGCAGAGGGTGCTGCGGAGGGTGCTGACAATGTGTCAGTGGAGCCCTCGTTGGAGGAGCAGATAGCCGCGTGGCGCGATAAGTATATGCGCCTCCAGGCGGAGTTCGACAACTTCCGCAAGCGCACCGTGAAGGAGAAGATGGAGCTCGTGGAGCGTGGCTCGGAGGGTGCTTGGAAGGCAGTGCTTCCCATCATCGACGACATGGAGCGTGCCGTGGCAGCATCCGAGAAGAGCGATGACATCGCGGCACTGCGTCAGGGCGAGGAGCTCGTGATGAAGAAGTTCGAGAGCGTGCTCGCGGCTGCGGGCATAACAGCAATCGAGTGTATCGATAAGCCCTTCAACGAGGATGAGCAGGAGGCTGTGGCTCGCTTTGCTGCGGGTGAGGATAAGCGTGGCTTGGTCATCGACTGCGTGCAGCGCGGTTATAAGATGGGCGAGCACGTATTACGCTATGCTAAGGTTGTCGTAGGCGAGTAAGCCGATATATTAGACTATTATGGCAGAGAAGAGAGATTATTATGAGGTGTTGGGCGTTGAGCGCAATGCCGATGCCGACACCATAAAGAAGGCCTATCGTAAGGCCGCAATCAAGTATCACCCCGATAAGAACCCCGGGGATAAGGAGGCCGAGGAGAAGTTCAAGGAGGCGGCCGAGGCCTACGACGTGCTGTCGAACGACGACAAGCGTGCCCGCTACGACCGCTTTGGTCATGCCGGCATGAATGGCGCGGGCAGTGGTGGTTTCGGAGGCTTTGGCGGAGCTGGAGGCTTCACTATGGAGGATATCTTTGAGCAGTTTGGCGACATCTTCGGTGGCGCATTTGGAGGCTTCGGAGGCGGCCGCACGGGAGGTGCACGTAGGCAGAGGGTTAACCGTGGCAGCGACATACGTGTTACGGTGAAGCTCTCCATGAAGGAGATTGCCGAGGGCGTGACCAAGAAGCTCAAGATAAACAAGACCGTGGCGTGCGACAAGTGTGGCGGCACGGGAGCAAAGGATAAGTCGGCATTCGTAACATGCCCCGAGTGTAACGGCTCGGGATATGTCATCACGGTGCAGAACTCATTCTTCGGGCGCATGCAGACGCAGAGCGTATGTCCGAAGTGTCAGGGTGAGGGCCGCATCGTCAAGGAGCGCTGCGACAAGTGTGGCGGCGAAGGTACGGAGCGTGGCCAGGAGGTTGTCGAGGTTAAGATACCCGCAGGCGTGGAGGAGGGCATGGCCCTACGTGTCGAGGGTCGTGGTAATGCTGCGCGCCATGGTGGCGTGAATGGCGACCTCATCGTGGTCATCGAGGAGGAGCGCGACAGCAACTTCCGTCGCGATGGCGGTGACCTGGTGTATAACCTCAACATCACCGTCACGACAGCCATCCTCGGTGGCGAGGTTGAGGTGCCGACGATAGATGGCCGTGTGCGCATAAAGATAGCCCCGGGAACGCATGCCGGCAAGGTGCTCAGACTGCGTGGTAAGGGTCTGCCGAGCGTTAACGGCTACGGCACGGGCGACATTGTCATCATCGTGGATGTGACCATCCCCGACGAGCTCACGAAGGAGGAGCGCAAGCTTGTGGAGCAGCTCGCGGAGCAGCCCCACTTCAAGCGTGCCGAGAATGTCGAGAACCAGAATATATTGGAGCGCATGAAGAGCTTCTTCCGCGGATAATAATACTTAGAGCGCTATGTCATTCTTTAGGCCACCCAAAACGAAGCCGCGACAGTTCAACTACATCCCGCGCCACTACGACCCCGTAAAGGAGGAGCGTGACCGCCGACGTAGGGAGCTGCATGGTACCTCGGCAATGGACGACGAGCCCTACACGCCGGGCAAGTATATACGCACGCAGCGCGAGGCGCGTGATGCCTCGAGTGGCGACCGCGGTAGCTTCGCGGGCGTGGGACGCATAGTCATTATCGGTGTGTTGATGGTCGTCGCCATCATCTTCTTCCTGCCTCGCTTTGTGAGCTTCGCGGAGCGTGCTGCCGAGGAGAAGGAGGTATTGAGCATGGGCGCCACGGCAGCGGAGGAGGGTGATACGGCATCCTACTCGCGCATAATACTCTACGAGAAGCATGGCGACATCGACTTCCGCGAGTTTGAGAGCCTCACGCCCGAGACGATAAACGAGATTGAGGAGTGGAATAGACAAAACCCGAACATCACCATCTACGATGACGATGTGGAGATTAGGGATGGTAAGAGGGTAGTAAACTAACCCTCGGATAAGTAATAGAATATGAACAAAATAAGACTGCTGCCCGAGATTGTGGCAAATCAGATTGCCGCGGGCGAGGTGGTGAATGCCCCCTCGAATGTCGTCAAGGAGATGATGGAAAACTCGCTTGATGCGGGGGCGCAGTGCGTGAAGGTGAACTACCGCAACGGTGGCAAGGAGCTCATACAGATTATAGACGATGGCTCGGGAATGTCGGCCGTGGATGCGCGTATGGCCTTCGACCGCCATGCCACGTCGAAGATAACGTCGATAGAGGATGTGTATAAGTTGCACACCTTCGGCTTCCGTGGTGAGGCGCTTGCCTCGATAGCCGCTGTCGCGGAGGTGGAGCTACGCACACGTCGCGAGGAGGACGAGATAGGCACCATAACGACAATCGCGGGTGGCGAGTTTCGCTCGCAGATGCCCGCAGCATGCTCCAAGGGCTCGCAGTTTATGGTGCGCAACCTATTCTACAATGTGCCTTCGCGCAGGAAGTTTATCGATGGCGACAACTCGAGGCTCGGCACGCAGATAAAGAGCGAGTTTCAGCGCGTGGCGCTGTGCAACCCCGAGGTGGAGTTCGAGCTGAGGCAGAACGATGCCCTGGTGTACTCGTTGCCCTCGACAAACCGCCGTGGCCGTATCGTCGATGTTGTGGGTAAGCACGTCAAGCAGAACCTCTTGGATGTGGAGGTCGACACCTCTGTTGTACGCATCGAGGGCTTCGTGGGACGTCCCCAGGCGGCGAAGAAGCGCAACAATGAGCAGTATCTCTTTGTCAACGGCCGTTACTTCAACTCTATACCTATGCAGCGCACCATCGTGCGCGCCTACGAGAGGCTTATCCCTGAGGGGTGTATGCCCTCGTATTTCATTTATATCACGGTAGACCCCGAGAGGGTCGATGTGAACGTGCATCCGCAGAAGACGACCGTCAAGTTTGCCGACCATGATGTCATCCTCGAGATACTGCATGCTGCCGTGCGTGAGACGCTCGTTAAGACGGGAGCTGTGCCGATGATGGACTTCCAACCGCAGACTGTCGACATCCCCGTATATGGCCGTGAGCCACACAGCTATGCCGAGCCGCGCATAGCGACACGTAGCGACTACAACCCCTTCCGTGACGAGTATATAGACCCTACGGCACCTATGCCCGATGTGCCGTTTACGGGCTTCGATGTGCCGTATGACGATATGATGGGCGCGAAGCCCAGCGCCGTGCACGAGGCGTGGAGCGCAGGGAGCATCGTGGAGTATATCGACGAGGAGGCCGAGGATGAGGAGCTGTTCGATGTCGTAGAGTCGAAGATGGGCGCTATGGCGGAGTGTCGCACGTTTGGTGAGGCGATGGTTGTGCCCGGAGGCTATGCCGTAGCGACGTATGGCGGCAGGACTGTCGTCGTGGCGTTGCAGAGGGCGTATGAGTGCGTGCTGTACGAGGATGTAGTGGCCTCGCTCAGCGCGGGGAGTGCCCCGTCGCAGCGTATGTTCTTTGCCGAGGAGTTAGAGCTCTCGGCCGAGGAGTATGCCCTCATGGAGGGTCATGCCACGGAGTTTGCCGCCTTGGGCTTCGAGGTGGAGTATCGTGGCTGCGGACATATATCGGTAACAGGTCGCCCCGCAACACTCGACATGGCGACACCCATAGATGAACTATTATACGAGTTGCTGCACGGCATCGAGGATGGCGACATGCCCGTGGAGAGGGAGCGCGAGCGCCTCGCGGAGCTTATGGCGCGCCGCGGTAGCCGTGGCTATGGCCGTAATATGACGAGCGCGGAGGCCTTGGAGTTGCTGCACCGCCTCGAGAAGTGCTCGAACCCGAGCTTCACACCCTCGGGAGCACCCGTGATGGTGGAGATTACCGTAGAAGAGCTCGCAGCACGACTAACAAAAAAGTAATGAGAGAGAACAATGACACCCTTTAGAACACATAGCTCAACACCTCCCGTGGTGATGAACCTGATGATAGCAAACGCCATCGTCTACCTCGCAACGATGTTGCTTGAGGGCGACATGGTGCAGTTTGCGCTCTTCAACGTAGACCTGCGTAGCATCACAGCCGACGATACGCTCTTTCGCTGGTGGCAGCCCGTGACATATATGTTTATGCACGGCGGCTTCTCGCACCTCTTTTTCAATATGTTCTCGCTGTGGATGTTTGGCCGCACGCTGGAGTGGGAGATGGGGTGGAAGCGTTTTCTCACCTACTATATGGTATGTGGCGTGGGTGCCGCCCTGTTCCAGATGGGCATGGCGCAGATAGACCTTGCACACATAGCCCTGCACTCGCCCGCATGGTACGCCTACATGTCCGTGCCTACGGTGGGCGCCTCGGGTGCCATCTTCGGCCTGTTGTTGGCCTTTGGTATGCTGCACCCCAACGCTATAATATCGCTCATCTTCCCGCCCATAGCGATGAAGGCAAAGTGGTTTGTCATCATCTATGGCGCCCTGGAGCTCCTGCTCGGCGTGTCGGGAACGATGGACAACGTGGCACACTTCGCGCACCTCGGAGGCATGTTCTGGGGCTGGCTGCTCCTTGTATGGTGGCGCCACAGAGATAGAAACCGCACATACTACTACTAACGGATACACACAAACAAACTATTAACCGAACATCCCCTATGTTCACAAAAACACTACACTATGTCGAATAAACGCGAGACCTACAACAGCGAGCCCTTCGGGACACCACGCAAGAGAGCTAAACGCACATTCCTTGGCGCCCTCTTCGTGATTGTGCTCCTGGCGGTGACAATATCGTTCACCGTGGCGCTCGTCATCGCCTACCTCACGCCCTACGTGGCACCCTCAACATTCGGGTCGCTAACCATCGTCGGCATCTTCGCACCGATACTCTTTGCTGCCGTTGCGGTGTGCATGCTTCTATGGCTTGTTACGGGGCGCTGGAAGACGGCACTCATTGTATTCATCTTCCTCATCCCGGGTCTCTTCCGCATCTCGGACTTCTACAACATAGCCTTCATGCGCGAGGTGGAGACGAAGCCCTCGCGTAGCGACTTCACGCTCATGACATACAACGTGCGTGGCTTCTATGGCGACGATGGCGAGTATTCGACCGTGGCTGTTGCCGACTACCTCAACGGCATCAATAACCTCGATGTGGTATGCTTCCAGGAGTTCGACACCGCAGCTATGGGTGTGGAGCGCATAGACTCGCTCATGCAGGAACGTAAGTTGGCATATAAGCACGATGTCACGGAGTATGGCAACGTGGTGCTACGCTCCTACAGCCGCTTCCCGATAATCGCCTCGGGCGACATTGCAGGGGATAACCGTGGCGCCTCGCAGTGGTTCGACGTGATACTCTCGCGTGGCGCTGAGCGTAAGGTTGACACGCTGCGCATCTTCAACAACCACCTGCACTCGATGAACATACCCACGGCCGACAGCGACGACATCACCGATGGCGACATCCTCCAGGATGGCGACCGCATGCGTAGCATCGTAGACCGCATAGCGAGCAACTCGTCGATACGTGTCGACCATGTAGATACGCTCGACATGGTCATCAAGGCTACGCCCTACGAGCATATCATCTGTGGCGACTTCAACGACACGCCCATGTCGTTTGTCTACGGCAGGCTCGTCGAGAACCACCGCGATGCCTTCGTGGAGGTGGGTAGTGGCTATGGCTACACCTTCCGCCCGATGTACGGCACGCTGCGCATAGACTATGTGTTGCACTCGAAGGGCATTGATGCGCTGAAGTATGTCGCCGACCCCGAGGCCGAGTTCTCGGATCACCTGCCCGTAATCGTCACGCTGAAGAGGGAGAAGTAGCGGGTAAGGTCTTTGTCGCGACATTTAGTGCGCGATAATTTTGCAGTTTGGAATATTATTTTTACCTTTGCGGGCTATTATTAACTAAATTAACTTTTGTAACAATGCCAAAAATGAAAACAAATGCCGCTGCGAAGAAGCGTTTTTCTTTCACCGGCACAGGTAAGATCAAGCGTAAGCACGCTTATCACAGTCACATCCTGACCAAAAAGACTAACAAGCGTAAGCGTAACCTCTGCTATTCGGGTACCGTTTCAGCTGCCGATGAGGCTAAGATCAAGCAGTTGCTCGTGAAATAATCGACCAATTGTAGAGTAGCATAACAAATTAATTTTTAACAACCGGAGCGCAGTAGCCCCAAAGAGTGGGAGAGAATCACACCGCTACCAGCTCTATCAAAAACTTTAAACTATGCCACGTTCAGTCAACGCTGTTGCGTCACGCGCAAGAAGAAAGAAGGTTTTGAAACTTGCCAAGGGTAACTTTGGTT
>JAFTNV010000035.1 GCA_017451685.1 Alistipes sp. | reverse complement strand
TGAGCATTTTGAGGGCGAGCACATTTGTTGTCAGAATGGTGCAGATACAACGCTCGGCGAATTTCGAGGCGATGGGCTGTACTTAGGCGTACTGCCCATTGACGAGATAATTCGTTAGCGGAAGTAGATGCGCCATTATCATAACAAAGAACGACAAAATACACTTTTTATTCACTCTCATAATATCCGTAGACCAAGTCGCTACTTCTCCTCGGTAGCGTCCTCCGTGCCCTCCTCGTCCGCGGGAATATCCTCACCCTCCTCGGGTGTGGTATCCTCCGCATCGTCGCCATCCTCATCGGTGTGGCGCGGAGCCTTCATGCTGATGTCGTAGCGGTCGAGGGCTGCACCCTCCTCGTCGTAGATGTTGACGATGCGTATGGCAGCGATGGCGCCACCATCGTCACCCACAAGGATGACATCGTCAACCTCGAGGTCGGTGACTCTTGTCGACGTTATCGAGTTGTTGTATACCGACTCTATGGCGTGCTGCGAGGCGGCAGCATAGTTGAAGCTGTTGACCTTGCAGAAGCGTAGGCCCGTCTTGCTACCCCAGCTACGGCCGAGGGTATTCTCGTCGGTGCCATCCGCCTCGACATAGATGTCTACATCCGTATCCTCAGCCTCGCTACTCTTAACCCTTTGCATAAGGCGGAACGAGAAGGCATCCTCCCTATTCGCGTGGGGCGAGTAGAGCGCTATACCTGTGAGCTCATCAAGCCCCGTGGTGCTACTCTCCACCTTCAGCGTATGACGCATCCACTGCATATTGCCGAGGTTATCCTCGACAGTGAAGGTGAGCTCCACATCGAGTGTTGCGACATCCACATTCGGCACATCGTATACATAGCGGAAGGATAGGCTCTTCGAGGTCTGCTCCTCGTCGTAGAGAAGCGTCTCACCATTGATGCTATCGAACGACTCAATCTTAAGGCGCACGATTTGCTGGTTGATGGTCTCGGCAGCGATGTCGAAATATATCTTCTGGCCACCCGTAGCCACGGTTGCGGAGGGTGTCACGAAGATGACAACATTGTCGGCCTCCGACTCACGCTCGCACGACGACACAAAGACCGCCAGCATCAACAATATAGAGAGAATCCTTTTCATCACACGCAATTATTGCATTCGGTATTAACGACTTATCGTTTGTTGTCTACTTAAACTTGTATACCTTAACCTTAGCCTTTGCTACGCTCTCGCCACCGAGGAAGAGAACCTCCTTCTGGCGTGTGGCGTTGCTAATCACGAGGTACTCGGCATCGGGGTACTCCTCGAACACCTTATAGAGGGCGCGATCGAGGGGTGCGGTGACCATGCCTGCAAGGTAGCTGGGAACAGCAACGCTCCTATGCACCTTACCGTCGTAGGGTATACCGTTGATTGTATCTATCGCCCTGATGAAGCCGAGATATGTGCGATACTCGACGCTTATCTCCACCTCACCCAACTTCTCGAGGTCGTCCATCGAGAGGTTGAGCTGCACAGCATCGGGCTTGTAAGCATTGTGGCTGACAACGCTACATGAGGCGAGGCCCACCACAGATACTGCCAATATAACGAATAGCTTAATAAATCTCATACTTCTCTACTATTTGAAATAATACGAAAGAGTTACACGGAACTGGCTGCCGATGCCACCCACCTTAGCCTTGAGCTTGTCGTAAGCCGTAGAAGTCACCTCGAGGTGCTTGAAGCTGTTAACATCGGGAGAGATAGATGTCTGTGTCTTGCCGTCGAATGTGTATACGTTCTTATACTTCAACGAGGTGTCGATGCGTGACGAGATACCATACTCAACACCGATAGCCAACGGAAGGTTGGCGATGAAGGCCTGAACACCTACGAAGGCACCAAGACCGATAGTGAACGAGCTCTTTGTCGTCTTGCTTGATGTTGAGCCCTGCTCGCTAACCACATTGTTACGGTTCCAGCCGATAGGAAGCTCAGCACCTACGTAAACATCGAAGATGTTGTGGCGCGAGAAGTGGTATGCAAAGCCGGGATAGAGCATGGCCGTACCCTCGGTGTAGCGCTCATTCTGAACCACCGTAGCATCACCGTTGGGGATAACGCCATTAAGCTTCTCCATGCTTCTGTAGAGCTCCAAGCCTACGCGAAGCTCGAACTGATCCGAAGCCATGTACTTGAGGTTGAGCAGAGGAAGGGCCTCCATCTTAATATCGCCATCGAAGAGGCCCTTGAACATGTTGCTGGTAGCACCCATGTAGAGACCGAAGTTGCCGGCCTCGGGGCGATTACCCGTGCGGATAACCTTAGCCGAAGGCTCGCCCTCGGTAATCTGCGCCATAGCCGTAGGCATAGCACCAACACACAATAGGACAACGAGAAGGAGTTTAAGTTTTTTCACCATAGTTGTACACTTTTTATGTTTGCCGACTTCAGACAAACGATTAGTAGTTAATATTGCAGGGTGAAGTCTGTTATAAATGGATGCGCACACCCATAAAACACCCCTCTGTTAAATAAATTGAATAGTCTATTTTCAACCTTTTGTACTGCAAATGTATATACAAATATCCTAACAAACAACTATTTTGTGATTTTTTTACAACATATTGCTGCGACAAAGTTGCGCAAAGAGGATATATTAACCCCTATTTTTACTATCTTTGCTACCAAATAAAAAGCAATCAAACGGTATGAATAGAGTACGATTAGTGGTTTTGGTGGCTGTTGCCACGGTTGTAGGCATGGTTGCCTTTGGTCTTTGGAGTCGCCCCGCGGTGGAGGGCATCGAGCATGATGGCTTCTCTGCCGAGCGCGTGGTCGAGGATATAGAGGTTATCTCGCGCGAGCACCACTCCGTCGCCCACCCCGAGGAGCGCGCCACGGTGCGCGACTACCTCACACGTAGGCTTGGTGAGCTCGGTGCCGACACCATAAAGCTATATAACTACGAGGCTCTTGTGGGCCCCGAGAATAAGCATGTGGTATACACCTTCGATGCCACGAACATCCTCGCCGAGTTCGCACCACGCGATGCCGCGAAGGAGTATACGTCGCTTATGCTCGTCGCGCACTACGACTCGCGCTACTCGCAGCCCATGCCACATAGGGACACCGTATGGTCGTATGGCGCTGCGGATGATGGCTATGGCGTGGGTGTCATCCTCGAGACTGTAGCCCAGGCGCTGAAGTATCGCGACGAGTGGCAGCAGGGCGTGAAGGTGCTCTTCACGGATGCCGAGGAGGTGGGCATGATGGGCATGAAGGCGCAGTGGCAGAACAACCACGAGGTGTTCGACAACGTGGGCCTCATGATAAACCTCGAGGCACGTGGCCCCTATGGCCCTACGCTCCTGTTCGAGACATCGCCCAACAATGAGCGCCTTATGGAGTTGTACGCCACGACGGCCGACTACCCCTGCACCTACTCACTGACGACCGTGGTATATGGATTTATGCCCAACTTCACCGACTTCACCATCGCGAAGGACACGATTCCGGGCTTCAACTTCTCGACCATCGCCGACATAAACCACTACCACACCGACAAGGATAACTTCTCGAACATCAACCCGCAGTCTATCCAGCACTACGGGGCGCAGATTGTCCCCATCGTGCATAAATACCTCACCGACAGCACCTATAGCGATAAGGATAGTCTTCGTGGCGAGCGTGGCACCGTGAACTTCACGCTACCGTTGTTGGGACTCTTCAACTTCTCGATGCCGTGCTATTGGGTTATTAACATCGTCGTTTTTGTTGCCTTCGCGCTCCTCTTTGCCTTCGATACTCTCCGCGGGCGTGTGCAGATTAGAGAGAGTCTCGGGGCTGCGCTTCGTGCTCTTATCTCTGCCATCGTAGCCCTCGTCGCGGGTGAGCTTATCGCCTGGGTGGCATGCCGTGTGTGCGATGCGGAGTTTAAGCCCTTCGGCATCGTGCAGGGCATCGCGGGCGACAATATCATCATGGCCGTGAGTGTCGTCGTGATGATCGCCATTGTCGCTGCGCTCTACATGCGTGGGCGCAGGGGTGCTGTGCGCCTCACCGCAGGCTCACTACGTGCCAATGCGGGCGCGAATGCCGCGCTGCTGCATGCAACAAACAGCCTCTATGGTGCTTTGATTGTGATGTTTGTCCTCAGCCTTGCACTTATTGTGGCCATTGGCGAGAACCTCATGTTCTTCATCCCGCTCCTTGCTGCCACCGCAGCCATCATCCTCTACCGCACCACGCGCCTCAGACTATGGCTCATAGTGGCCATCGCGCTGATACTCCTCCATGCCCTGTCGTTCCTCTACGCCTTGGCTATGGCGCTGACGATTGGTGCCTTTGGTGCGGTGCTTATGTTGGCACTCCTGGATGCCGTTGTGATAATACCTCTAACCGAACTATACACACGAAAGTAACTATGCGACACCTCGTTCTATCATTCACGCTCTTAGCCACCATCCTGATGTGTGGCTGTGGCGACACTATCTGTGGCGACAACTACGCCTACGACCCCGCAAGTGGCATGATACACTTCGACGAGCCCGCACGTGCCGAGGGGCAGCAGTCTATGTTGGGATATGCTGCCGAGCCCTTGGATGTTGTCCGCGTAGGCTTCGTGGGCTTAGGCATGCGTGGCAGGGATGCCGTCAGCCGCTTTACGCATATCGAGGGCGTGGAGATAAAGGCGCTCTGCGACCTTGTGCAGAAGAATGTAGATAACTGCCGTGGCTTCCTCGAGTATGTAGGCTGGCCGGAGGCCGATGGTTACGTCGGCGCGGAGGCGTATAAGGAGCTATGCGAGCGCGACGACATCGACCTGGTGTATATCTCTACCGACTGGGCGAGCCACGTGCCCATAGCGCTCTACGCCATGGAGCATGGCAAGCATGTGGCTGTCGAGGTACCCGCAGCAACCACCGTGGCAGAGTGCTGGCAGCTGGTCGACATGTCGGAGCGCACACGCCGCCACTGCATGATGCTCGAGAACTGTGTCTACGACTTCTTCGAGCTCACGACACTCAACATGGCACAGCAGGGGCTCTTTGGCGAGATACTACACGCCGAGGGTGCCTATATACACAACCTCGCGGAGTATTGGGGTGCCTACCAGGATAATTGGCGCTTGGAGTTCAACCGCACACACCGCGGTGATGTGTATGCCACACATGGCTTCGGCCCTATATGTATGGCTCTCGATATACACCGTGGCAACCGCCTCGAGTACCTCGTGTCGATGGATACCAAGTCGGCAAATGGCGCGGAGATAGCCCGCGAGATGATGGGGGCCACGGAGTTTGCCAATGGCGACCATACGACGACAATGATTAAGACCTCGCGCGGACAGAGCATCATGCTCCAGCATAATGTCTTCACGCCGCGCCCCTACAACCGCCTATATCAGCTTACGGGCACGCGCGGCTTTGCCAACAAGTACCCCATCGAGGGCTTCACCTTCGCCGAGGGCATGCTCCCCGCGGATATCATCCCCGAGGGTGCGCATATCGACCCTCATGGTTTTGTGCCGGAGGCTGTTGAGATGGCCATAATGGAGACGTATAAGCACCCTATACATCGCGAGATTGAGGATGTGGCACGCAGGGTAGGAGGCCATGGTGGCATGGACTACGTGATGGACTACCGCTTGGTGTACTGCTTGCGCAACGGACTACCCCTCGACCAGGATGTGTACGATGCTGCCGAGTGGTCGTCGATAGGCGAGCTTACGGCAACATCTGCGAAGCATAACAGCATGCCCATAGCCATCCCCGACTTCACCCGCGGCGAGTGGGATAGGTTGCAGGGCGTTACGTTCTATATGAAATAGCTATTTAGCACGAATATCTATAACAGCCATGTCGCTGTGTGTGCCTATACGGAAGGGAGGGCCCCAGAGCGAGAGACCACTCGATACGTAGGCATGGGTGTGCGACCAGCGACGGTAGCCGTGGCTCTGGTCGTACATGGCATCCGTGAGGAGGCTCAGGGGCCATATCTGTCCGCGGTGCGTATGTCCCGAGAGGTGAATGTCCACACCGAGCGTGTTGCTCGTCGCTATGTCGTAGGGCTGGTGGTCGAGGACAACGACGGGGCGCGACATATCGACCTCGGCGACGAGCTCCTCGAGCGATTTACGATGACGGTTCATGCGGTCATCGCGCCCTACAATCTGAATGCCCGACGAGAGAGTCACAACGCTGTCGCGTAGGAGTGTCACCTTCGTATCGCGAAGAAAGGCCTCACACGCCTCTATGCCACTGATATACTCATGGTTGCCCGCAACGACATATACACCCTCGGGCGCCTCAATCCTATCCAACACCTCGCCCATACGCTCGCGCCTCACGGGCGTGATGCTATTATCTATGAGGTCGCCGACGATGACAACGACATCGGGCTTCTGGCTGTTTATCATCGCGACATACCTCTCCAACGCCCGACGGTCGGTGCCGTAGCCGAGGTGTATGTCCGAGGCCATGACCATGCGTATGTTATCATCCTCCATGCGCTTATCAACCTTTATTTCAAGATGTTCAACACACGGATGATGGTAGTTGATATTGCCATATACAAGTAGCGCTGTGGTAATGCCCAGGGCGTAGAGCACGCCATGATTCAGGGCGGGGATAAAGAGGTGCAGGATGTCGAAGAGGGCAGTGGCAAGCACCATGTAGAGGATAAACACCATCCACGTAGTCCCGAGCCACATCATCGTCTTTGTCAGCGCGGGGCAATGCTCGCTATTACGCATGGCCATAGCCACAAAGAAGAGCATGGCAACAACCCAGAATGCAACAGCAACGCCCACGCGCAGGGCCATGGGCAGTGGCGACATCACCTGCCACAACCGCCAAAACACATAGCCATTACCGGCTACGTACAGCACCATCATGACTAATCCAAACCAGAGCATAACAACCTGAATATTATTTTGTAATCCCTCGCTTCGAGGCCTCCTCCTCCATAAGGCGGTAGGCGGCATCATAGTCGTTGGGGATGATGCCATCGAGGATGGCATTCTTGATGACCTCCTTAATCTCGCCTATGACACTCGAGGGGGGTAGGTTGTAGGTGCGCATGATGATGTCGCCCGTAATCGGTGGTTGGAAGTTACGCACCCTGTCGCGCTCCTCGAGGTCACGCATCTTCTCTCGCACAAGCTCGAAGTTCTTGAGGAAGAGTCGCACCTTATTATCGTTACCCGAGGTTATGTCGGCCTCGCAGAGTGTCATCAGCTTATCCACGTCGTCACCCGCCTCGAACAACAAACGACGCACGGCAGAGTCAGTGACCAAATCTTCCGACAGCACTATGGGCCTCATGTGCAGGAACACCATCTTCTGAACGAAGCGCATAGGCTCGTTCATCGGCAGCTTCAGACGACGGAAGAGCTGCGGTATCATCTTCGAGCCCACAGCCTCATGCTGGTGGAATGTCCACCCCTGGCGTGGGTCGTAGGCCTTGGTCGAGGGCTTACCTATGTCGTGGAAGAGCGCCGCCCAACGTAGCCATAGGTCGTCGGAGCGCTTGGCGAGGTTGTCGAGCACCTTCATCGTATGCTCGAAGTTATCCTTGTGCGCATGCTTACCCCTACGCTCCACGCCCGACATGCGCTCGAGCTCCGGAAGTACATACTTCAACAGTCCCGAGGTGTGCATCAGCGTAAGACCTATAGAGGGTACGGGCGAGGCCATTATCTTATTGAGCTCCACAGCGATGCGCTCCCTGGTTATAATCTTGATGCGCTCGGCCTGGCGCGTGATGCCCTCGAATGTATCATCGTCGATGTCGAAGCCGAGTTGCGAGGCAAACCTCACGGCGCGCATCATACGTAGCGGGTCGTCCGAGAAGGTCTTGTCGGGCTCGCATGGCGTGCGTATGATGCAGTCGTCCATATCCTCCATGCCACCAAACGGGTCGACAAGCGTGCCAAAGTTATGGCCATTGAGCGACCATGCCATGGCATTTATGGTGAAGTCCCTACGGCGCTGGTCGTCCTCTAGCGTGCCGGGCTCAACATGCGGGTTACGCGACTCGGGGCTATAACTCTCTCTACGCGCACCGACAAACTCCACCTCCGTATCCCTCCAGCGGAGCATCGCCGTACCGTAGGTCTTATATATCGTCACCTTGGCACCCAACTCGCGCGCCAGCTCCTCGGCAACGGCGACACCACTGCCCACAACGACAACGTCGACATCCGACGAGGGGCGATGTAGGTAGTAGTCACGCACATAGCCCCCGACAACATAGGCCTCAACGCCCATGCGGTCGACAACGCGGGTGATATGCTTGAATATAGGGTGTCTGAGCGGCATACTACTCCCTATTGTTTGCGCGTGTGATGCAACGCTGATAGATGCTCACCGTATTCTCCAGGCCCCAGTAGAGGGCATCGCTAATGAGGGCGTGGCCGATAGATACCTCGTCAACCCACGGTATGCGCTCGATGAAGTATTGCAGATTCTCGGTGCTAAGGTCGTGACCCGCATTGAGGCCAAGACCTACACGGCGTGCCTCCTCGGCCGCAGCAACATACGGGGCTATGGCGGCCTCGCGATTCTCGGCATAGCCCGAGGCGTAGGCCTCGGTATAGAGCTCCACGCGGTCGGCACCACACTCCTTGGCTGCACGAACCATCTCGACAACAGGGTCTACGAAGATTGAGACACGTATGCCCGCCTTATGAAAGCGCTCCGACATCTTCAACAGAAAGTCGCGGTGCTTGATGGTATCCCACCCTGCCGACGAGGTTATGGCATCCTCGGCATCCGGCACGAGCGTAACCTGCGCGGGGCGCACCTCCTCGACGAGCTCGCAGAAGCTCTCGATGGGATTACCCTCGACATTTAGCTCCGTAGCAATGTTGGCCTTCAACTCGCGCACATCCGCGTAGCGTATATGTCGTGCATCGGGGCGTGGGTGCACCGTGATGCCATCAGCGCCAAAGCGCTCAATATCGAGTGCCGCCTTCAACAGGTTGGGCACATTACCGCCACGCGAGTTACGCACGACAGCAATCTTATTCACGTTTACACTTAATTTTGTCATGCTTATTGCAATAAATAGGGCTTCAACTATTGAAACCACAATTCTTTTTCTTACCTTTGTAGTAGCAAAGTTACGATTTTTTTTCATTCTGCGACAATGAACATTATACTTTTTTCGCGCAAGCAGCTTAATCACCGCAAGGAGCAACTCGAGACGATGCTTCACGCCATCGAGCGCTTAGGCCTCAACTACACTATAAATGAGGACTTTGCCATGGTCATAGAGAGCCTCTTAGGCCGACATATCCCCGCCGAGCGTATCTTCAGCGAGCGCATCACCGGCAGCGGTGACGATGTCGTTGTGACGTACGGTGGCGACGGCACGCTTCTGGATGCCGCTACGCTCCTCGACGACAGCACCATACCCGTCGTGGGCATCAACTGCGGACGCTTGGGCTACCTCACGGCCGACGATGGCAAGGGCATAGCCGCGCTCTTTGAGCGCATAGCGAGCCGCAGCCTCGAGTTTGAGCACCGCGCGATGCTCGCCGTCGAGGGCGACATCCCCGCGGCGCTCACAGCCCTCAACGAGGTGACGATACACCGCCATGGAGCAACGATGATATCGGTCGACACGCTTATAAACGACAAGCCCGTAGCCACATATCATGGCGACGGCCTTATTGTTGCAACACCCACAGGCTCAACAGCATACTCGCTGAGTGCCGGAGGCCCCGTATTAGACCCCATGTGTCGTTGTTTCACGCTCTCGCCCCTCGCTCCGCACAACCTCACGATGCGCCCCGTGGTCATCCCCGACAACAGCATCGTGCGTCTGCGTGTTCATACGCGCAGTGGCGAAGCCTTCCTCTCGGCCGACAACCGCACCTTCTCGCTCAAAGATGGCGCCGAAGTAACCCTGCGCCGTGCTTCGCGTGAGCTTATTTTAGCCGTGCCGCATAATAATACGTTCTACGACACGTTAAGAGAAAAGATGATGTGGGGCGTAGATAAGCGCTGATACAACATATTCACCCCCTGCGTTTTAGAGTGTTGCAACTCAACGCTTTAGCCTCGCGTGCCATGCACACGTGAGAAAAATTGCCCAAAATAGAGGGCGAAATGTAAATTTATTTACTACATTTGCAAGATAATACGACCATTATGAGTCAGGAGAGAGCCATACCAAAACACGTAGCCATCATCATGGATGGCAACGGCCGCTGGGCCAAGCAGCGCAACAAGGAGCGCTACGAGGGACACATCGCGGGCGTGGAGTCGGTGCGCGCAGCGGTGCGTGCTGCCGTGCGTAATGGTGTGGAGTGGCTCACGCTATACGCCTTCTCGACGGAGAACTGGGGGCGCCCGACAGCCGAGGTGGAGGCCATCATGGAGCTCTTCTGCCGCACGGTGATGGGCGAGGCTGACGACCTGGCACGCCAGGGTGTGAGGGTAAGGATTATGGGTGAGCGCACGCGCTTCACGGCAAAGGTGCTCGAGATGATAGACCACATCGAGCGCACGACGGCCGAGGCCGACAAGCTAACATTGGTCTTGGCGTTCAACTACTCGGCACGTCGCGAGATGATTTTAGCCACACGAGCACTTGCGGAGCGTGTGTCAAAGGGAGAGATTACGACCGACGACATTGACGAGGAGCGCTTTGCCTCGGAGCTTATGAGCCGTGGCATCCCCGACCCTGACTTCGTGATACGCACAAGTGGCGAGTGTCGCCTGAGTAACTTCCTCTTGTGGCAGTCGTCGTATGCCGAGCTATACTTCCCCGAGGTGCTGTGGCCCGACTTCGACGAAGCGGAGTTCGACAAGGCCATGGAGGAGTATGCGCGTAGAGAGCGCCGTTACGGTTTAGTGACTGAAGATTGTTAAGATAGAGGATGAAATATACGAAGATATTATTTGTCGTCATTGCTATAATGCTTGTTGCCGCCTTCGACCTCAGTGCTCAGGTGGCATCGTCGCGTTATACCATTGGCGAGGATGCGAACAACGAGATTTCCGACAGCGTGGACTTCGACCGCAGCGCCCCCATCCTCACCGAGGGCGACGGCAAGCTATACTACATACGCCACATCAACCTCCACGGCGTGAAGTACCTAAACCACGACATATTGAAGTCGTCGGCAGGATTGCAGGAGGGCGACTCGATATATCTTCCGAGCAAGTTCATCTCAAACGCCATGCAGCGCCTCTGGGCTCCGCGATACTTCTCGAACATACAGATAGGCGCCACCATCGAGGGCGACTCGCTCGACTTAGAGGTGTTCCTCAAGGAGCGCGCCCGCATCCTCAAGTGGGATATTCAGGGTGTGTCGAAGTCGAAGTCTAAGGATTTGATGGAGGAGGTGCTCAAGCTGCGCCGCAACACCGAGCTCTCGGACTACGTCATCGACAAGAACGTGAAGCTCATCAAGGAGCACTTCTCGGAGAAGGGCTACCGCACCTGCGAGGTTGATGTCATCATCACCAACGACACGGTATACGAGCAGTGCGTCAACGTCACCTTCGATGTCGACCGTGGCCCGAAGGTCAAGGTCGGAGCCATCAACTTCGAGGGTAACGAGTCGTTCGACGACAAGCGCCTGCGTCGCACGTTCAAGAAGACACACCAGAAGAGCATCCTCTTCTTCCAAAACCAGAAGCTCTTGGAGGATGAGTACGAGAACGACAAGGAGTTACTCTTGGACTTCTACAACTCGCGCGGCTATCGCAATGCCACAATCCTGAAGGACTCGATATACTACATCGACGATAAGACCCTCGGCATCGACATCGCCCTGTCGGAGGGTAACAAATACTATATCCGCAACATCAACTGGGTGGGTAACTCGGTATATACCACCGAGCAGCTCGAAAACATGTTTGGTGTGCAGTCGGGCGATGTGTACGACAAGAAGTCGATGCACAAGCGTCTTGGTATAGGCAAGGAGATGAACCCCGAGGAGATGTCTATATCGTCGCTCTACAACAACAACGGCTACCTCATGTCGCAAATCGAGCCCGCCGAGATTGTCGTGGGCCCCGACTCGCTCGACCTCGAGATACGCATATACGAGGGTAAGCCCTTCACCATCAACGAGGTAGGTATCTCGGGTAACATACGTGTCGACGACGAGGTCATACGCCGTGAGCTGTACGTGCGCCCGGGCGACCTCTACAACCGTGCCCTTTTGATGCAGACGATGCGTACGCTCATGGGCATGGGTCACTTCGACGAGCAGGCCATCGTGCCCGACATACAGCCCGTATCTGACGAGTTGGTAAACATCAACTGGCCATTGCAGGAGAAGGCCTCGGATCAGTTCAACATCGCCGGAGGCTGGGGCTCGGGAACATTCGTGGGCTCGATAGGTGTCACGCTCAACAACCTCTCGATGCGCAACTTCTTCAAGAAGGGAGCATGGCGCCCCTATCCCTCGGGACAGAATCAGCGCCTCTCAATATCGGGACAGACAAACGGTACGTACTACAAGGCGTTGTCGCTAAGTTTCACCGACCCGTGGCTTGGAGGTAAGCGACCCAACTCGTTCACCCTGTCGGGATATATCTCGGAGCAGAACGATGCCTACTACGTATGGCAGAATGCCACGATGTATTACCGCTCGATGGGTCTGTTCATCGGCCTCGGCAAGCGCCTACAGTGGCCCGACCCCTACTTCACGTTCTACGGTGAATTAGGCTACCAGCGCTACGGCCTGCGTGGCTGGAAGTCGTTCATCCTAAGCGACGGTAACGCCAATACGCTGTCGTTGAAGCTCGTATTGCAGCGTTCATCGGTCGATGCCCCCTTCTTCTCGCGCTCGGGCTCTGAGTTTACGCTCTCGGTACAGGCGACACCCCCCTTCTCGGCATGGGATGGCAAGGATTACGCCGCCCTCAGCGCCCAGAATACCACGGAGGCAAAGCAAGAGATGTATCGCTGGATAGAGTTCCACAAGTGGCTGTTGAAGGGTCGCTGGTACTTCCCGCTCACGAACAACCAGAACCTCGTCTTGATGCTCGGTGCCGAGATGGGTTACTTGGGTAACTATAACAAGAATAAGGTGTCGCCCTTCGAGCGTTTCGAGATTGGTGGCGATGGCATGACGGGTTACAACATCTACGGTGTCGACATCATCGCCCTGCGTGGTTATGAGGATGGCGCCCTCGATCCCTCGAACTACTACTCTGTGGCGTATAATAAGTATACCATGGAGTTGCGCTACCCCATCATCCTCAAGCCCAACTCGTCGATATACGTTCTCGGCTTCCTCGAGGGTGGTAACGGCTTCAACTCGTGGAAGGAGTTCTCGCCATTTAAGATTAAGCGCTCGGCGGGTGTCGGCGTGCGCCTCTACCTCCCCGTTGTCGGCATGCTCGGCATCGACTGGGGTTACGGCTTCGATGCCCCTTACGGCTCGACAAAGCGCAGTGGCTCGCAGTTCCACTTCGTCATGGGTCAGCAATTTTAACACGTAGGCGACGAAAATCGAGGCTCGTGGCAATATATTTGAGATGTAGAGCATTATATATGTAGAACACAAAAAACGGAACGCAATATGAGAAGAGTAATTTTAGCCGTTGTAGCCATGGTCTTTGCTGCGGGCATCGCCACGGCACAGAACTATATGGTTGTGGATAGCGAGAAGGTCTTTAAGTCTATCGCCGCCTACAATGAGGCCTTAGAGCATATCGAGGCACTCTCTGCGGAGTACCAGAAGCAGGTGGATGCGAAGTTCGCGGAGGTGGAGACACTCTACAATAACTATATGATGCAGCGCGCATCGCTCTCGAGTGCTGTGCGCCAGCAGCAGGAACAGGCCATCCTTCAGAGGGAGGCCGAGGCCACGAAGTTCCAGGAGTCGCTCTTTGGCACCGACGGCATGCTTATGAAGAAGCGTGTGGAACTCATTCAGCCGATACAGAAGCGCGTGTTCGACGCCATCGAGAACTTCTCGAAGCAGTATGGCTACGACCTTGTCATCGACATCTCGGCCAACCCCACGGTGCTCTACTACTCGGAGAAGGTAAACTTCACGGAGCGCATCATCGAGACATTGAAATAGAGAATAACAACATAAATAAGCTATTGTAATGAAGAATTTTTTGAAACTGACCCTTGCCGTTGTGCTTATGCTTAGCACCACGACGGTATTCGCACAGAAGTTTGGCCGCGTAGACCTCGCAGCCATAGTTACCAACATGCCCGAGTTCAAGGAGGCGCAAACAAACCTTGAGGCCTATGGCAAAGACCTTCAGGACCAACTTGAGCAGATTCAGGTGGAGTTTAACACCAAGTATGCTGAATATGAGAAGAATGTAGGCACGTATACGGATGCTGTACGCCAGCTTAAGGAGGCAGAGCTCCAGCAGCTTCAGCAGCGCTTCACCGACTTCCAGCAGATAGCACAGCAGGATATGCAGAAGAAGGAGGCCGACGTTATGAACCCCATCTACGACAAGGCTAATGAGGCTGTTAAGAAGGTTGCTTCGGAGGGTGGCTACCTCGCCATCTTCAGCACCACGCAGGATCAGCCTGCCGCTGCCGGCCTCGCCTACTTCGACGCTGCTGCCCTCACCGACATCACCGCAGCGGTTAAGACCGAACTCGGCATCGTGGAGTAAGCAGCACACGACTATAACAAGATAGAGGTTGTCCCGAAAAGGACAACCTCTATCTTGTTATTATGAACGACACCTCTACTCGAAGTATGTCTCCTGCGAGCCGCTATGGCGGCCGTCGATGTAGATGTCGACCTTGTACGTACCCTTCTCGAAGGCGGCGCCATCGTAGAAGATGCTCACAGGCACCGACTGGTTTTCGTAGTCGACCTTACGCACAGCCGAGGCCATCATATCCTCACCCTCGAACGAGAAGAGAATCATATCCGCAGGCGAGAGAACATAGCCGTCGGGGCAGGTGATACATATATATATACTCTTCTCCCCGGGCTCAGCAAGC
Organism: Alistipes sp.; assembly: GCA_017451685.1. Lineage (GTDB taxonomy): Bacteria > Bacteroidota > Bacteroidia > Bacteroidales > Rikenellaceae > Alistipes. The sequence goes on along the minus strand of JAFTNV010000035.1, from coordinate 38,293 downwards.
TCGTTGGCCGTGAGCTCGAAGTCGACACGCAGGCGCGTGGCCATCTTAATGCGTCGCACCTCCTTCGACTTATTATTCAGCGCCACCATGCGTATGCCGCTCGAGCGTATGACAGCACCGATGCGCACCTTCGTATTCAGCTCGTCGGCCTTCTCCTCCGCAACATCGGCACGCAGCTGCGCCGTGGTTATCTCCTTCTTATACGCCACGTTCTGCGCCTGAAGGCTGCTATTTATGGTGTTGAGCGAGTCTATCTGTCGCAGGTAGCCCTTCATCACACCGCGCAGCGTCTCAACCTCGCGCTTATACTTCGCCAGCTGCTCGTAGTTGTAGGTCTTCTCCCTCTGCAACTGCTCGAGCATGACGACAGCCTCCTGGTACTTAACGAGCATCGTGTCGTTCTGATCCTTCAAATCCTCAAGCTCGGCAACGAGGCTCTCGGCATCACGCTGAAGCATAGAGTTCTGCTCCTCGAAGAGCTTGCGCGCCGACTGCACGATGGCGTAGTCCTCCTCGATGGTCTTGACCTTCAAGCCCCAACGTATCGAGAAGAAGGCCGCAGGCACCAACAGAACAACGAGCACACCGAGAAGTAGACGAAATCCCTTCAGCGAGCGATCTTTGCGGTCGAGCTCCGCCTCATAGTCGGCAATGGCATTATCGTAGGCGTAGTCATCCTCCGCCTCGGGCTCCACCTCAGGCGTAGAGGTATGGGCGGGTTGCGGCTGTGGCTGCTCCTCTGCTATAGGCGTAGTCTCCTCCGTGGCCATAGCATCGTTTATCGAGGGCGCGGCTGCACGCTCCGCAAGAATGTCGTTAAGAGTCTTTGGGGTTGTTGTCTGTGCCTCCTCGGCAACGGTCGTCACGGGCGTAGCCTCCACCGCGGCGATAGGCTCGCCACATGCAGGGCAGGCCTTAGACTTACTCGAGGCGAGGTTGCCACACTTCTTACATCTTATGAGTGCCATAATAGTGGTATTTGGGGTGCAAATATAACGCTTATTTATAAGTAATATTACGATATGTCGGAAAAATCTATACGCTCGCGCTTATGGTGCCTATCGCGCAGGTGGCGCAGACCCTCATTCTCGGGGTGCTCGAGCGCGGGGTCGGAGGCGAGGATTGCAAGGGCCTCGTCGCGCGTGAGTTGCATAATCTGCGTGTCGGTAGCGAGGTTGGCGATGTTGAGCTCGAAGGCCTCGCCACTCTGCTGCGTGCCGTGGATGTCGCCCGCACCGCGTAGCTTGAGGTCGAGCTCCGAGAGCTCGAAACCATCGTTCGTGGCGCACATAGCCTCGAGGCGTGCGCGCCCCTCCTTCGAGAGCTTGTCGCCCGACATGAGTATGCAGTAGGACTGCTCGCCACCGCGCCCCACACGCCCGCGCAATTGATGCAACTGCGAGAGGCCGAAGCGCTCGGCAGACTCGATGACCATGACCGTGGCGTTAGGCACATCGACACCTACCTCTATCACCGAAGTGGCAATAAGGATGTCGGCCTCGCCACGCTTGAACTGCGCCATAGCCGCATCCTTATCCGCGGGCTTCATCTTGCCGTGACACACCGTCGTGCGATACTTCGGCAGCGGGAAGTCGCGCGTGATGGAGTCGTAGCCATCGTAGAGGTCTTTGTAGTCCATCTTCTCGGACTCCTTGATAAGCGGGTAGACGATATACACCTGTCGTCCCTTGGCTATCTCGCTGCGCAGGAAGCCAAACATCTTCAGGCGCATAGAGTCGAAGTAGTGGTACGTGCGTATAGGCTGTCGCCCGGGGGGTAGCTCGTCTATCACCGACACCTCGAGGTCGCCATAGAGTGTCATAGCAAGAGTACGAGGTATGGGTGTGGCGGTCATCACGAGGATATGTGGTGGTTGCTGGTTCTTCGTCCACAGCTTAGCACGCTGCTCCACACCGAAGCGATGTTGCTCGTCGATGACGACATATCCGAGGTTTGAGAACTGCACACGATCCTCGATAAGGGCGTGCGTGCCTATGAGGATGTCGACCTCGCCCGAGGCGATACCCTCGAGTGCCGTGCGACGCTCCCTCGCCTTCGACGACCCTGTCAAGATGGCAACCCTGACATTTAGCCCCTCGGCAAAGCGCGTCATCGAGGCGTAGTGTTGGCGCGCGAGGATCTCCGTGGGTGCCATGATGCATGCCTGGTAGCCGTTGTCTACCGCTAAGAGCATCGACATAAACGCCACCATCGTCTTGCCACTACCCACATCGCCCTGCAGGAGGCGGTTCATCTGCTGCCCCGAGACCATGTCGGCACGTATCTCCTTAATCACGCGCTGCTGCGCCCCTGTGAGGGCGAAGGGCAGCTTCTCGCGAAAGAAGGTGTTGAAGGCCTCACCCACACGCGGGAAGATGAAACCTCCTCCGCGGTTGTGGCGCGAGGTGCGACGTGCCTGTATCGTCAACTGCACGCCTAACAGCTCGTCGAACTTCAGGCGATATTGCGCCTGGCGCAGCAACTCGGCCGACTGCGGGAAGTGTATGTTGTAGATGGCCTCGCGTAGCGATATGAGCCCCAGGCGGTGGCGCATATCCGCGGTGAGGGGGTCACTAAAGGCTGTAGCATCCGTGGCCACAAGCCGCCAGGCGTTAAGCACAATGGTGTGCATCGCCTTCACGCTTACGACCGACGACAGCTTCTCCGTCGTCGAGTATATACCCTGAAAGCCGCTCTCGACCTTACGTGCGAGGGCCTGCTCTATGGGCTCAATCTCGGGGTGTACGATGCTCATGCGCCCCTTAAATATCGAGGGCCGGCCAAAGACGAGGTACTCGCGCTGTAACTCTACGCGCTTGTCTATCCACTTCGTGCCCTGGAACCATAGCAGCTCGCCACAGCCCGTGGGGTCTGTCACCTCGACGACGAGGCGCTGCTTGCGCCCCTCGCCGATGAACGACTTGCCCACCACGCGACAGCGCAGCTGCACGTAGGTGCTCTCCATCGACTCATCGATGTCGGCAATACGCAAGAGGCGTGTGCGGTCGATATAGCGGTACGGGAAGCGCATGAGCAGGTCGCCCACAGTGCGGACACCCACCTCGCGCTCCATAAGACGTGCACGAACCTCGCCCACGCCCGCAACGTACTTTATATCGCGACCTAACACATCAGCCATAGCCCTCAACCCTCTGTTCGATTATATCTGTGCGATAGAGCGCACGGGGGCAATCTTCTCGAGGCGCTTGGCGCCACCAAGCTCGACAATCTCGACGATGAAGACAAACTCCTTAACCTTCACCCTATACTCCTTGCCATCCATCACGATATGCTGGCTCTCCAACGAGCGAGCAAGACCCTCAGCCGTGCCTCCCGTGGCGAGCACATCGTCGAGGATGGTCACCTCGATAACATCGCCCGTGGCCTTGCCTGCTGCGATGTCGCTCGTGCGGTAGTAGAGCTTGTCGAAGCCATACTCCTTCTCGATAAGCACCTCCTGGAGATCGCCCTCGGCGAAGGGTAGCTTGCCGCTCTTACGTACAGGCACCACATTCTCCACATGCTCCGCCTCGGTCAATAGCGGTGCTGCAAAGAGGAAGCCACGAGCCTCGGGGGCGATGACATTGGGCGTTGTCGTAGCCTCCGCCACGCGGCCGATGAGCTCCTTGAAGATGCTCTTATTCTGTAGGTAGGGGATGATGTCTACGAAGACGATGCCCTCCTTCGGGAAATCCTTGTAATACTTAAGTACCTCTTTCATGTCGTTATGATATATCGTTTCTAAACTGACTATTCGCTGTAGCGGTATAGGTTGTCGGTAAGCTGCTCGATGGTGAAGTTGCGGTATACGAGATTATATCCGCCATGAGCGTAAGCGTCTACGCCGTATGTCTCCTCCTCGAAGAAGAAGGCTATGCTGTTGTCGCACTGCAACGCCATTGTCGAGTATGCCGAGGCGAGCGTCGACACCTGCTTCACGCCATCCCAGTTGGCAGCAACAACCGCCGATGATATGTAGTCCATCTCCGAGCCGAGCGCCTTGTAGTATATGCCCACATTCCTGCGTCCCTGACCCAGAGGTACCGACTGCAACAGGAGGTGCATCTTCTGGCCATCGGCCTGGCGCACTACGGGAACGACCATAACCTCGCCATTTGTTGAGTTATCCTTAGCCTCAACACCATCGTTATCAGCGCCCGAGAATGCCGACGACATCCACATGCCCGTTGCTGCGACCTCGTCGTTGAAGAAGAATATGTTGTAGTAGCGGCCACCGTTATATCGCGAGCTTATGAGCAGTGCACCGCTGGGTAGCTCCGTGACCTTAGCCTCGTCGGCAGTGCTGAATACGGGCGGTGTGTTGATGTCGCCCAATACCTTCCACGTGCCACCGAAGTCGTCCGAGTAGATGACATAGTTCATGTGCGTAGCACTCGGTGTGCGCGCAAGGATGGCACAGTAGAGGCGGTAGTAGTCGCCCACCTTAACATACTTACTCTGATATATGGCTCCCGAGGCTATGAACATCGAGCGTATGGGGCCGTAGCTGCTCTGGTCGAACTGCGAGTATATGCTCTCAGCAATATCGTCGGGCTTGCTCCATGTCTGGCCGCCATCCTCGCTGTAGAAGCGCGCCACGTTCTGGTGTACCTGGCGCGTGCCATTCTGGAACGACACGTTGCCTGCGCAACTAAGCACAAGAACCCTGTTCGATGTGCGGTCGGCAACGATGCAAGGGTCGCCATAGCCTACGTTCATGAAGTCCTCAGACTCTGCACCCTTACCCTCAACAAGGGTCATGATGTTTGACCAAGTCTTACCATTGTCGTGGCTCAGGCGGTAGTGCAGGTCTATACGGCCATTCTTGATAACACCTATATCCGAGGCGCAGTGACGATAGTCCGCCACGCACACCATCGTGCCCTCGGGTGTCACCGCCACCGCAGGAATACGGTAGGGCACATCTGCTGCCGAGGTGTAGGGGAAGACGTCGAAGTTCTCCGAGGCGGCACACTGCGTAACGGCTATGGTGTTGCTCCCCGTGCCACTCTTTACGATAATCTTCGTGCTGCGCGCACCCTCCTCCGCGTTAGGCTGTACGCTGAACGACACACGTGCAGCGTCAATCGTCAGGTTCTCAATCCACGCGGCCTCGGTCGACACCTCGGGCAACGCCTCCGTGTCGGCAACATAGGCCGTGCTAAACTCGCCGCCATCCTCATTTACGGCAAACGTACCATTCGACACGGCAATGACTACGGGCTTCGTCTCCGCACCCTCGTTGTTGCAGCCCACGACCACTCCCGTGGTCATGATGCAGAGGGCTATGGTGGTAAATATATGTTTCATAGGTATGTAGGTATTAGGTTGTTATTTGCGATATGTGTAGTATGCTCCGGCCTGGCACGTGGGCATAAGCACGATGTCGTTTACGTTCATGTGCGCAGGTAGCGACAACATCCAGTGTATCGCCTCGGCAATATCCTCGCCCTGCAACGCCTCAACGCCCTTATATACGCCCGCAGCGCGCTCCTTGTCGCCATGGAAGCGCACCTCCGAGAACTCCGTCTCGACCATGCCCGGGCGCACCTCGCCAACCTTGATGCCGGCAGAGAGAAGGTCGGCACGCATGGCCTGCGAGATGGCATGCACGGCATGCTTCGAGGCGCAGTATACGGCACCATTCTCGTAGGGCTCCGTGCCGGCGATAGAGCCTATATTGATGATGTGGCCACCCTTGCCCGCCTCGACCATGGCGCCACTAATAATCTTCGTTACGTAGAGCAAGCCCTTCACGTTGGTGTCAATCATGGCATCCCAGTCTGCCGAGTCGCCCTTGTCGATATGCTCCAGGCCGGCAGCCAAGCCCGCATTGTTGACCAACACATCTACCCTGCCAAGTGGCTTGAGATACTCGATACACTCGGCCTCCGAGCGTACATCGAAGTTTAAGACCATGCACTCGGCACCACGCGCCTCGACCTCGGCCTTGAGCGCCTCGAGCCTGTCGCGACGACGGCCCGTAATGATAATCTCGGTGTCGGCAGCAGCCAGCCTAAGAGCCGTGGCACGACCTATGCCCGATGTTGCTCCGGTAATCAAAATTCTACGTTTCATAGTAAGGTTATCGTTTTAGTTTCACAAATTCGCACTATATCGTGCAAATCTACAAAAATTTATCGTGCGGTCAAAATTCGAGGCCCACTTTTTACAAAAGTGGGGATGACTAAAAAGTAAATTAGTCATCCCCGTTATTAGGAGGTTGAATAAAATGAGCTATTTTTAGGCCTGCGAAGCCCGAAAAAGCGGAGTTTACTGAACGTAAATGAGCATTTTGAGGGCAAGCACAACGACAAAAGAGCCTTTTTATTCAGCCTCAACATTGGTACAACTATTTCTGAGTAAAGAGTTCCCAGCCGGCCTCAATGTCGGCCATGACGGGTGCTGTGCCATTCTCTATCTCGCTCATGGCGGCCACGACGGGTATCATGTCGCGCGGGGAGCGGGTGTCGAGCACCTCATCTTGGGCGATGCCCGTGCGGCGAGTGATGAAGCGCACATAGCCGTCAGTGAAGTTTTCCGTGGGTGGAGCATAGCGCTCAATCATCGTGCGTATGGTGTTTCGACCGTAGCGACGACGGTAGCTGTCGAGCACCACAAACATGGCTCGATACCCATAGGCCATCGAGGAAAACTCCTTAAACTCGGCATCGCGGCTCGGTGTCACCTCACCCCTAAAGTGCACGGCAGAGCGACGTATATTTCCCGGGTTACGGTTTCTAAGACCCCTACTCATCGCCCACCTCCTTGCCTACACGACGCTTGACCCAACGGCCGAGCCACTCGAAGAGTGGCGCCTGGCTGATGGTTGCAGCATTCTCCAGAAACGACCATAGCTCCACGCCACATACAAAGCCTGTGAATATGTTGGCGAGGTTTAGATGCATGAAGCCGAGGATGTAACTATCCATAATCCACATCATGACGATGGCGATGGCTACAAATCCCGCCTTTGCCACCGTGCGCCACGCCTTGCGGCTCTCCAGCCACCACTCGCGGCCCTCGCGACGGGCAACAGCACGTGAGGCGGCAATGCCCGTGAGGAAGTCGATGACAACGAAGAGGAGGGCTGTGGCGATGAGGGGTGCCACGGGGCATAGCGTCGCCACGATAGCAGCGAGCGTGGCGCTAATATACTTGAACAATATTTCCATCTATAGAACAGCGATTTAAGGGGTTTGCATAGGGGTTGTACTCGGGGTAATCCTCCGCCCGAGAGTTAAGGTGCTCCGCAAGAGCACGTGAGAGGGTGCGGGCCCTGAGGCGCAGCGAGCGACAACGCTCCGCCGTGGCCTCATTCTCCGCCGCCGTGCTGCCCGCCTCGTGGCATACATCGCAGCGCGAGGCCAAGAGTGGCTCGACGATATAGCGTGTCCAGGCAGCAACAAGAGGTGCCACATAGTCATCCTTAAGGCTAGGGTAGTCGCCCTCAAGGAGTCTGGCGTAGAGCTCGCGACCCACGACGGGGCGCACGTAGCGCTCCTCGGCAGCCGCGATATCGAGGTCGGTGACAACGGCGACATTGTACATCTCCTCGGCACTAAATGCGAGGCTCATGACCTCCGTAGGTGTGATTAGCGTCTTCATAGTCTACTCGATTGAACGTATGTTATACTTCGTAATCTCGGCAAGGAAGCGCTGCTGCTCGGGGTCGCACTCGTCGTAGTCAAGGCCGTCGGCACGACGTGCCTCCCAGATACGCATATATAGGGGCTTCGAGCGCGAGGGCGGGCGGTTGACGATGTCGAGCGACGAGGCATCGACACCGAGCTGCGATGCGATGATGGCGCGTATGGGCTCCAGCAACTGCGCCTGAATCGGCAGTATGACCGTATTCAGCGCCACCTCGTACTCCTGCAAGATGCGGTCTGAGGAGAATCCCGAGGCGTAGTCTAAGCCGCTGAGCGAGCGGAACCACGAGTGCGCTACTACCAAGTCCGACTCGGCCACGGAGTGCAACGTGTGCCAGTCGCCATCGGTCGAGGTGTTGATGGGGATGAAGCGCGAGTTGTCACCCTCGGCATTGTCGCGTAGCACGAAGAGCACCTGCCCCGGATTGCCGGCAAACTTCTCCTCCGCAAGGCGCACAACGCGGTCGGCCTCCTCTTCGTTGTCTATTGCACCATCGAGCATCATCACGCCCGAGAGTTGAAAGGCGTTGTCTATGCGCGATATGTTCCAGCGGTCGGTCTTGTAGACGATGGCCGCAGCATCCAACGCCGCGATATATGGCGCCACGCCATAGTGTGAGAACATAGGCTCGTAGCTCTTGTAGTGTACCACCGTGCGGAGTGTGCCATCCTCCATTGGCTCAAAAAGCGGATATAGTGGCAGTGTTATGGCCTGCGAGGCGTTGAACTGCGACCAGTCGTGGTGCATGACCACGTGCGACTCATCGCATGCCACACGGCACTGCGAGGCATCCACGTGGTAGAACGAGAGGAACGAGTGCTCCGCATCCGTCACCACCTCCATAAAGGCATTGCCAAACATAGCCTCATCCGTGGCTATGCGGCGCAGGATGCTGTGCAACGACTCGCCCCGGCCGTTAGCATGCTCAACCATATACTTCAACTCGGCCGAGCCCTCTGCACAGGTAAATCCCTTGCCCGAGATATAGTCTGCCTTGTCGTTTATTATGCGACGATGCGCCACGGAGCGGCGCGCAAGGAGTGAGAGGGCGCGCGGCAACATATTATCGCCACCCCAGCGCCACACCTTGCTTGTTGTTGCCACCACACCTCCGGAGCCCAAAAGGGGCTCCGAGCGGTTTTGTGTGGCGACAACACGTGTTGATACTCTATCCTTTGACATAGGTAGAAAGTGTTTGTCGGTGTAAGTTAGAAAATGGCGAGCACAAGCAGCTGCTCATCGAGAATCTCGGTACCCACGAGGAAGGTTGCACGCTGGCGGTTCTCCATCTCATCGGGGTTGTACCACATGCGCACCTCCGAGCCGGGCATGTCGGCAGTGTTTACCGCCAGGACGAGGTTGCGGCTGTCGGTGAGGATAGCATGCGTCGACTTCGTGTTGTAGTGCAAGGGCATGTACTGCGATATGCCCATATCCACCAGCTTGATGCCGTGGTATGACAGCTCGCGGCGACCCGACACCATGTCGGTATACGCACCGTCACCACCACGACCATCGAGGTACTCCTCGTAGGCCTCGTAGATGTCCGATGTGACATAGAAGGCCAAGTGACCCTCGTGCTTCAACGCCTTCAGTGCTGCGGGCGCCTTGCTCCAAATCGTCTTGAGGACGTCGATGACATTGTCGGCCGTCACCTCCAACTCGGGGAACTCGGCACAAGGAATCACCACATCCTCGGAGTAGCGGTGTACCAACGTGAGGAAGCCATTGATGTTGTTATACGTTGAGGCATCCTTGTCGCCTATCCACATCAACGCGCGGAGGTTCTCGGTGATGGCACGACGGAACATCTCCGTCTCGGCCTGCTCGAGTTCGGTGCCCGTAAGATCCTCGAGGTTTACATCGGCACGACATACGATATTCTCGTATACCTGCTGGAAGTAGTTCTGTGCCGAGAAGGCGACCTCGGCCTTAATCTTACTCATCTCGATGCTCTTCTGCACTCTCTCGGCAGGGTCGCCACCCGACCAGCCTGTGCTATACTCCTGAAGGATGTTAGACTGCGGGCTCCACACCTGTATTGTCGTAGGCACAGGCATGTTGTAGAGCACGCGGATGCCGAGATCCTCGGCTTTGTCGCCCGAGAACATAGGGCGGAAGAAGATTGTCTCAAGGTCGCGACCGGTGTAGGTCTTAGGATTTTCAATAAGTCCCATAATTAAAAATGTTTTAGATGTTAGTAAATGGTTGTTTTTGAGGACGCTATCCTCGGTTTAATGATTTCTAAGTTTTGTGTCGAAGCGTTATCGCATCTTCAGCCTGCAAGCATCGGCATCGTACGACCTTGCGCGGGGGTTGGCAACAAAGTCTACGGGGTCGGGGTCCTCAACAGCCTTAACTGTCGATGGCTCCACGGCACGCTGGTGTTCCTCGAACGCTATGGTCACACCCTCGCCGCCCTTGGGCTGTGGCGCAATGTCGCTCACCGCCTGGCGCGAAATATAGTTTACGTCGTCCTCGACGGCAGGCTTATCATCCTCGGCACTCACACCTATAGCCTTAAGTAAGGCCTTCACGCCATGCTTCGTGCGCTCGATGATGCTCTTGTCGTCACCCTCGGTCACGACCTCGCCCTCGATGCTGTCGACAAGCCCCGCCTCGATGCTCTCTGCCGGTGAGAGCCATCGTCCGCGACCGCCATTCTCGGCCATGAGCGCGGCTATGACCTCCACATCGCGCCCCGAGCGTAAGGCGTAAATCTCGGCGATGCGACGATCCGTCTGCTTGAGCATGTCGACCTCGGCCTGAAGCTCCTCGGCATTACCCTCCGTTGCACATAGCGAGTTGTGAATGAGGTATAGCGACGATGGTGCTATGAGTCTACACCCCGGGCTTGCGGCCTGTGCCACGATGGTTGCTGCCGAGGCTGTATAGCCGTAGCAGCAGGTTGTGATGTGTGCACCTGTGGCACGCAGCGCCTCGTAGATGAGGATGGCATCGTTCACATCGCCACCCGTGGAGCGTATGTTCACACGTATCTGTGCATTGCGGATGTCGGCAATCTCCGACACACACTCGCGGAAGCGCTCGTAGGTAGCCACGCGACTCTCGGGGTTGTCGAACTGCCACGCCTCGCTGAGGCCTATTGTTCCCTCGATGTCGATGGTGGTCTGCCCCACCTCGTTCTTAATCTTGATTGTTTTGTTCATCTCGTTCTCTTTAATCTGTTTATCTACCGTGTATACCGCAAGTCGCACCTTCTCGTACGAGCAGCTGAAGTAGTCGGCAGCGATCACCATCGCCATGCAGCGGCCACCATGACGCCCCTTTAGCTCCTGCACCATCTGGTACATGGCGCGCTGCTCACACCTCTTCATATCGAGCATATCCATTTCCAAGAGTTGTCCTATGAGGCGTTCATATCGACGCGAGGGGCGAGGCGCGGGCGTTTTGGGCCCCTGCCAATGCGATGTTGTCATACGTTAATTTGTTTGTTTTACAGTTTACCTAATCCTCCATGAGGCGCTGGAAGCGACATGTCGCTATGTGATGCTCGGCATCGTAGTCTACAACCTCGTCGAGCCTGAATAGCGAGCTGTCGCCACCCACGGCGAGGCGGAAGCGTGAGCGTATCGTGGCACCCTCGGTGGCAGGGTCAAAGAGGGAGATATACTCCTCGGGGTGGAGCATAACCCTTACCGTGAGCCGCTGTCGCATGGCCTCCTGCTGTAGCTCGGCATCGAAGTAGCTGTGAAGCCCCTTGCAGCCGTCGCGGTCGTCGTAACATAGCGTCTCACCCATGACCGGGGCGTGGAACGCCACGAGGGGATAATCGTCGCCCTCACCCTCGGGCCATATCTCATCCTCGGGCAGGGGCTGCATGCCGTAATAGAGGGCTATGCGCGGTGCGATGTAGTCGCCCTCGGCGACGCTATCTCTGTCGCCCACGGTGAGTATCTCTGCCGAGGGAGCCATCGAGAGAGCTCCGCTGAACGATGCCGTGGGCATGAAGAGGGCGTTGCGGCGCGTGTCGGTGGCATGCTTCGCGGCATAGCTGTTGTTCACATAGCTCCACATGCCGAGTTCCTTGCCCTCGCCCACGACCATGCGCGCGGCAGCGCCATCGGGATGCTGATATCCTAACTTCGTGCACTCGAAGCTCTCCACGGCACACTCGTCGTACGTGAGACTCTCCTCCACCTGTCGCCCGCGCCAGTCGCACTCCTCGGCAGAGAAGAAGTCGTCGTAGGGCTCGATGTAGAGCGTGCGTGAGGGGCGGTGCGAGTAGATACACAGGTTGAACATCTGGGCGAGGGCGCCGAGGAGCGTTGCCTGTGCGATGTCGTGGTTGGCCATGTCGGCAAACGTGAGCTCCTGGCCATACCCCGCAGCACCACTAAATACGGGCGTTATGCTGCAACGCGCATGGAGCGTTATCTTCTGCCCCTGCTCCGCACCCTCGATAGATAGGTCGTTGAAGCGACGCGGAGATGTCGGTGTACATAGCTCGTAGGGGGTGCGCACCGTGAGCTCTACGGTACGCTCGCCACGCTCCTTGACGTATCCCTCGTATAGCGCCCAGTCGTTCAGGTAGGGCACGAATATCTCGTCCGTGGCCGCCTTGAAGTATAGTGCCGGCCTACCACTAAACTCCGCATCGAACACCACGTTGGATACCGCTGCCGTGATGTTACCCACGCCCGACAGCATATACGTCAACTCGGGGTTGTAGTCGAAGATAAAGAGCTTGTACAGCACTCCCGCGGTGATGCTGTTACGCATATCCTTGAACGGATTCTGCAATACGGTGTCGACATAACAGTTGTTACCCAGGTATACCCTATCGAAGCCCTTGAGGCGCTTCGACGACACTATGCGATAATCTGTCGTGTAGCGCAAGTGGAGGTCGAAGGCGACGTTTATCTCGCGCCGTGGTACAAACGTAGGCTCTCCCAACTCGAAGCGGAAGCACCCTCCCGCAGAGTAAGCATCGCCCAACGGCACGCCCTCCTCATCCTCGACATTGGGGTTTACCGTGTCGACGAGCGCCCCGAGACTATCGGCCATCACGGGATTACGCATGTCTACCCTGCCGAGCACCCCTGCCGTTGCTGTCGTCGATGCCGTGCGCATGGCCTTGAACCCCATCTGTGCGTATGCCGCCTCCACGTTGGGACGATGGTACGCCCCGCTTATCATCAGGCGACGGGCAAATGCCGTGTCGAGAAAGTCGCTACGCAGCGTATAGCCGCTATCGAGCATTATGCTGCGGATGACATCACGCACCGAGATAAAGGGGACATAATCCTGTGGCAGGAGCATCTGCTGCGACACGAATAACCCCGTCGGTGCCGGCTCGGGATAGCTGTCACGACGCACCGGCAACATGCGCACCGCCCCCTCGTCGCTCCACGACTGCCGCACGCCCGCCATGGTCATCGTCCTGTTGCACGCCACGCTGCTCTTGTTGAGCCTCTTCAGCGCAGCACTCTCCGCCCAGTCGTCGCCTCCCGAGCGCACCTCCACATTGTAGCTATCACCCGCTGCCGTATGCTCCACGCCCAACAATACGACACGCCCCTCAAAGACCACAACACCATCGACAATAAGCTCCGCATGGTGGTAGCTGTCGTTAAAGTCTACACCGCGGTGTAGGTCGAGGGCGAAGCCAAAGAGCCTCTCTACATCCGCCGTGGCGCTAACGCTCAACTTTAGGGTGCTGCCCTCGCGCCACGCCTCCACGCTACGCAGGCGCTTGGCGCTATACCCCGGTAGATGCACATCCCCCGCAGCCAAGGGACATACCACGCCATCAATCTTAAACTCCATCATAGCCCTACAGTCCACTCCTTTTCAACACCCAACTCCACACGTCGTAAGCCACCATGGTCGTCATACCTTATCTCACGATCGAGGAGCTTTACCACACTACTCTCCACGCCTTTGCACTCGTACACCTCGGGCGAGAATATCACCCCCGCGATGCGCTCCACCTCGTCACGCGCCTCGAATGCCGACACCAAACGATACCTCGCCACTACCCCTCTTAGTCGCGATGCACGTCCCCGAATCTCGGCCGCCATCTCCGCCCCGAGGCTCTCGCGCACACCTCGCGGAAAGGTGTAACACTCAATGCCACCCTCGGTGTTGTACCACGCTATGCGGTAGCTCGCCTCCGTGGGCTCAACGATGGTGCAGTCGAAGGTGTATGTGTAGCCGCGGTCGCACGTTACCTTCACCCTTATTGGCACATTGTGACCCACGTATAAGGATGTCTGCACGGCTATCTCCACGGGCATGCTCTTCGATTGTATCGCCGAGACAACCTCCGCTTCCACTATGCGCTTGTCCTCCACCGACACCCTCACCTCCTCCGTCGCAAATGCCGTGATACGGATAACATCGCCATGTGCCACGACCGATGGCTGCTTCAAGCTCGATAGGATGTGTGGCGAGGTGGTGTGCAACTCTGCGCGGTAGAAGATGCGCTGCTCTGCATCCACGCCGTTGGCACGCACGATGATGGCTCGTGCCGAGGGCGATAGTTCGAGTATCGCTGTCGTAAGCGTCGCCACGCCTATGGCATTTCGCACGTAGGGCGCTATGTCGACCTCCGCCGTGGTGATGCCGTAGAGACGGCGCGTGCCGAGCACCTCCCCGCTTATTGCATCTATAACCTCGACAACCACATCGTCTTTGAGTCCTCGCTCCGTAGCCATGGTGTAGCATAATGCCGCGTTCCAGGAAGCCCCGTTTTCGGGTATTTTCAAAAACCTCATTGTTAAATTTTTTAAGATGTTAGACTTTGTCGTGTCAACCGCCCTCAACTTCCGGCCTTAACACTAATTATCAGCCTGCCACGCTGTGTTAATAAACCGTTCATAACACGTTGATAGTTTTATATAATAAACACTATACCATTAATACATAGCATATTATAAATGTTCATAACCTGCCAACTACCAACTTTTAATGTTAATAACCGAGAGCCTTCAACCATCCGTTAAGCGACGTTTGACGGTACAAATATACAACGTGAATATAGCGTTGTCAAGTCTTTTTATCAAATTTTTTTACTATAATTTTTAGAAACAAATCAAATCATTTAACCGTCAACCTATTATGACGATAGAGGGATTAAATTTTTTTGGCACGATGCAGGGTGATGGTTTTTATGGGAAAGCTACACGGAGAATGAAAAATTTTCGTTATATTTGCGCGGAAAATTAATTTATTAGAAATATGGCAGATAATTCGATACTTATCCGACTTGACGGACTGAAGCTCAAATACGAGGAGATAGGCCAGAAGCTTACCGACCCCGAGGTTATTGCCGACGTCAAGCAGTTTGTGCAGCTGACGAAGGAGTACAAGGAGCTTGAGCCCATCGTCGAGACGTCGGATCGCTTTCGCACGGCGCTGGCCAACCTTGCCGAGGCGAAGGATATTTTGGCAAACGAGAAGGACGAGGAGTTCCGCGAGATTGCGCGCGAGGAGGTAGCGACGCTCGAGCCCGCCATCGCCAAGATGGAGGAGGATATCAAGTTGCTCCTTATCCCGAAGGATCCGCAGGATGACAAGAATGCCATCGTCGAGATTCGTGGTGGCACGGGTGGCGACGAGGCGGCAATCTTCGCCGGCGACCTATTGCGCATGTACACCAAGTACATCGAGTCTAAGGGCTGGCGCTACGAGATAACATCGTCGTCGGAGGGTGCTGCCGGAGGCTTCAAGGAGGTCGTCATGAAGGTCACGGGACAGAGTGTCTACGGCACGTTGAAGTACGAGTCGGGCGTGCACCGCGTACAGCGTGTGCCCCAGACCGAGACACAGGGCCGTGTGCACACCTCGGCAGCCTCTGTTGCTGTGCTCCCCGAGGCCGAGGAGTTCGATATCGAGATCTCGATGAACGACATCCGCAAGGATATATTCTGTGCTTCGGGCCCGGGAGGTCAGTCGGTGAACACCACCTACTCGGCCATCCGCCTCACGCACATACCCACGGGCATCGTCGTGCAGTGCCAGGATCAGAAGTCGCAGCTCAAGAACTTCGACAAGGCCTTCGAGGAGTTGCGTACGCGAGTGTTCAACCTCGAGTACTCGAAGTACCTCGACGAGATAGCCTCGAAGCGTAAGACGATGGTATCTACGGGCGACCGCTCAGCGAAGATTCGTACCTACAACTATCCGCAGGGTCGTATCACCGACCACCGCATCAACTACACCATCTACAACCTCTCGGCATTCATGGATGGCGACATTCAGGATGTCATCGACCAGCTCATCGTTGCGGAGAACGCCGAGCGATTGAAGGAGAGCGAGTTGTAGTCGGGTACGGTACAGACGATAGGCTTCACTATATCGACCGGACCCGCCATGGTGTTCGGTCGTTTTTTAACCAAGCGTGATGAAGATACAGAGAGCAATCATAACCCTTGCCGCCCTTGTTGCGAGCATTGTGGCCTACGCCTCGGAGCCCGGGCGTGGCGAGTTGGCACGTAGCCACGGTAAGCCGCTCACGGTTAAGGAGTGGAAGACTACGCCCGATGGGCGTAACAAGTGGATAGACCATGTCGAGGTGTATAACGCCTTGGGACAACTCATTGAGGAGATCGAGTATAGCGACTTTGGCCGCCATCAGGCATGGCGCTCGGAGTATACCTACAACGACAGGGGGCTGCTCGTCAAGGAGGTTGTCTACAACGAGCGTAACAAGATCGACAAGGTGCGTAAGTTCGAGTACGACGACGAGGGGGTGTGCACGCGCCGCCTTAACTATAACGCCAACGGCACGCTCAACTCCTACCGTCAGTTTGAGTATATCTACGAGTAACCGATGCAGAGCCTCGCGACATACCCCGACATTAACGACCTTGCGCTGTGGCACAGCATGCGACTCATCACGCTCAATGAGATGCGCAGCGTGAAGCTTATGAACCGCATCGACACGAAGTACGTCCTCGGCTATGATGAGGCTTTTACGCTCCTTGAGCGTAGCGCTCTTGCGGGCTACCGCGTGCAACATATCGACGGGCTGCGGGCTGTGGGCTACGACACGCTCTACTACGACACTGCGGAGCGAGATATGTACCTCATGCACCACAATAGGGTGCTCACGCGCCAGAAGATACGCACACGCACCTACGAGGCCTCGGGTGTGACGTTCCTCGAGATTAAGGATAAGAGCAACCGTGGCCGCACGAAGAAGCAGCGCGTGGAGATTGATCGCGCCCACTTCGATAGATTTACGATGGATGCCAAGGCCGGCGATTTCTTCGCGTCACGTAGCGCCTTCCGTGCCGAGGATATAAGCCCCGCCATTGCCACGCACTTTCGGCGCATCACGCTGGTAAACGAGGCTCTCACCGAGCGCATAACGATAGACCTCGACCTGCGATATACGGATGTGCGCAGTGGATGTAGCGCCTCGATTGAGGGCATGGCCATCTTGGAACTTAAGCAGGATGGACTCTCGCGCTCGGTGATGAAGGAGCTGCTGCGCGACATGCGTATTCCGCCACTTAAGGTCAGCAAGTACTGCCTTGCCACCGTGCTTACGGTTGCGGGCATCAAACATAACCGCTTCAAGATGAAGCTGCGCGATATAGAGAAGAGGCTCGGAGGCCTCACCATAGTAACGAACACACAAAACAACGACTTATGATACGTTTTGATAATGAGGGTCTTGACCCCGACCTCTTTGATGCAGAGATTGCCGCCCTCTCGGGTGCTGATGCCGATATGGGCGCCACATTCCTCGGCATCCCACTGTGCGACACCATGTCGGTTATGCAGTTGGGCGTGCAATTTTTGATAAACATCATAGTATGTAGCGCCATCGTCTGGCTCTTCTACTACCCCAAGAGCCACCGCAAGGACTTTTCCATCACGTTCATGCTCTTCTCGGCGGCGGTGTTCATGCTTCTGTTCTTCATGAAGAGCGTGGGCATAGATGTGAGCATCGGCCTCGGCCTGTTCATGATTTTCGGCATCATGCGCTACCGCACGGAGATGGTTCCCATCCGCGAGATGACCTACCTCTTTCTCTCTATTGCCGTGGCGGTGATTAACGGCATCAACCTCATGGTGTCGTATGCCGAGCTGGCTCTGGCTAACGGCCTTATCCTTGTCATCCTCTACATCATGGAGTACGTCGTCATGCGTCATAAGGAGGCCTCGAAGCTCGTCTGCTACGAGCGCATCGACCTTATCCGCCCCGAGCGCCGTGCGGAGCTTATCGCCGACCTCGAGGAGCGCCTTGGACATAGGGTCTTGAGGGTCGATGTTGGCAATGTGGACTTTCTGCGCGATGTAGCCTTCCTGAAGGTGTACTATACCCCCGTCAAGGGCGAGGTGCCACCTGCGGATAGCACGCTTAAGATTAACGAGAAGAACGCCTTTAACGAGTAACCGCGCCATGAGAAAGATACTTCTATTAGCCATGCTTTTAAGCCTTACGCTCGGTGCCACGGCACAGGAGCCGTTTACCCCTGCGCGGAGCACGACGAACGACTTCCGTGGTCGCGTGGAGGGGGCCTTCGAGTGGGAGGTTGTCGACGACCTTACGCTCGAGGCGGGCGTGCAGCTGCGCCTGAATAACGACCTTGCCACGGTCGACCGCATACAGACGAGCGTGGGTGCTAACTACGAGGTAAACAAATACTTCGACTTTGGTGCCGACTACGTGCTTATCAACGGCTACGAGGCCGATGTCAAGGCGTGGGATAAGCCTCGCCACCGCGTGAATGTGAATGTGCGCGGCAAGGTTAAGGTGGGTCGCGTGGTGCTGTCGCTCAGGGAGCGCCTGCAGACAACCTTCCGCACCGACTCCGTTAACCGCTACGAGAAGATGAACCCCGAGCTTATGCTGCGCTCGCGCCTCATGGCCGAGTATAGCATCCGCCACTCGCGCTGGAGCCCCTACGCGATGTTCGAGCTTAACAATACGCTCAACGCCCCGAAGGTTGTGGATAACTACAAAAAGGCCGCGTTGCGTACCGACAACTATATCGCCCGCTATCGCCTCGGTGTGGGTGCTAAGTTCCGCATCTCGCGCTACCACCGCTTAGACTTCTACTACTACTTCGACTACGACCGTGGCTACGACATCGACTATAAGGGTAATAAGGGTACGCTTAAGGGCTATGTCCAGGAGAACGAGTTCCGCCATACGTTTGGCATATCGTATAAATTCAAGCTGTAGCCATGTGCCGACTTATCCTAAGCATCGTTCTACTCCTCGGCACTGCCACGCTTAGTGCCCGCGAGCCGCTGTACGTTGTCAATGGCAAGGTCGTTGAGAGCATCAAGCATATCCCGCAGGGGGATATCGAGAGCATCGACATCCTCCCCGCCAACGAGGAGAGCATCGCTACGTGGGGTGAGGGTGCTGCGGAGGGTGTCATCCTTCTTCGCCTTGTATACGACACTCCGGCACGCTTCGTTACGGAGGGCTACGATAACTATACCGACTACCTCGCCGACAATGTCAAGTGGGACGAGAGGATGCCCGCCGAGCGGGTGTCGCTGCGCCTAAGGATAGACCCCGAGGGTGGGGCGAGCATCGCGGAGGTGCTACAATCCACGTCGCGCCAATTTTTGAAGCGCGTGACCTCGGCCATCGAGAACGCTCCGCGCTGGGAGCCCGCCGTACGTGACGATAGGGCCGTGGCAAGCATTGTGCTTGTCAACCTGCTCCTCCCCGAAGGGAAGAGTCTCCCCACGGAACACGCCGTAATACTACGATAACGATGATTGACACGCTTCGAGATATAGCCCCGACACCCGCAGAGAGTATCACACTCCTCGACCTCCAGCGCATGGTACGTGCCACGCTCGAGGGTCGCTTTGCTGCGCCCCTGTGGATAAGTGCCGAGGTGTCGGAGTTGAAGCTCAACCGCTCAGGGCACTGCTACCTCAACCTTGTGGAGAAAGGTGCGAATGATGGTGCTCCGCGCGCCGAGGCACGTGCCGTGATATGGCGCTCGGCATATACGACCATCGCGGCAAAGTTCGCGAGTGCCACGGGTGCAACGCTCGCTGCGGGCATAAGCATCCTCGTGCGCGTTGTTGTCACCTACCACGAGGTGTACGGCTTCTCGTTGCAGATTGTGGATATCGACCCGAGCTTCACGCTTGGCGAGGTTGAGCGCCGTCGTCGTCAGACCATAGCTCAGCTCGAGGCCGATGGTGTGTGGGATATGAACCACGAGTTAGACCTCGCGCGCCCCACGCTCCGCATCGCTGTGGTATCGAGCCGCACGGCTGCGGGCTATCAGGACTTCATGAACGAGCTGCGCCGTGCCCCCTTCCGCTATGCTGTCACCCTCGTTGAGAGCCTTATGCAGGGTGATGCTGCCGAGGCGAGCATCATTGCTGCGCTCGACTATGTCGCTGAGCATGAGGAGATGTTCGACGTCGTCGCCATCATACGTGGCGGAGGCTCGACGAGCGACCTCGCCCTCTTCGACTCCTACCGCATAGCCTCACATGTAGCTCAATTTCCGCTCCCCGTGGTTACGGGCATCGGCCACGATAAGGATGTGTCGGTGACGGATATGGTGGCACACACGATGTGTAAGACCCCCACGGCTGTGGCTACGCTCCTTGTGGAGCTTGCCGATGCGGAGTATAACGCTGTTGAGAGCCTTGCACAGCAATTGCGCGATAGCGTCGTAGCACGTATCGCGAATGAGCGCCTGCGCCTTGAACGTGGCACCGCGGAGCTTGCGCGCACCTCGGCCGTTGCCCTCAACGGCTGGCGCCTAACGCTCGACAATGCCGAACAACGCATCCACGACGAGGCGCGTAGTGTGTTACGACAAACACACCAGCGCCTCACGGCTGCCGAGAGCATCGTCGCGAGCGCCTCGCCCACAAGGATTCTCGGTCTCGGCTTCGCCATTGTGCGTGGCAAGGATGGCCGGGCGGTAAACATTGATACTATAGCTGCGGGCGACAGCCTTAGCATCGAGGTGGCGGAGGGAACAATCGAGAGTGTTGTTACGGAGAAACGAAAAAAATAGATTATAACAATATGGCAAAGAAAAAGTTAACATACGTAGAGGCTATGGCTGAGGTGGATACTATCCTGGCACGCCTACGCTCCGGAGAGCTTGGTGTCGACGAGCTGTCGTCGGCCGTGGCCCGTGCCTCGGAGCTTATCGCCGAGTGCAGGAAGATGCTCCTTAGGGCCGAGGAGGATGTTGAGCGACTTATAAACCCCGAGGCGTAGCGCGATGAAGGGACTCATACGCTGGATACTGAACCATGTTCCGCGCCGCTGGCTGCAACGCATCGCCGGCTGGGCGGTGCCCATCGTGGGCATCCTCTACGTAGGCCGTGGTCGTCGGTGTCCTATATGTGGCTGCCGGAGGCGTAAGTTCCTGCCCTACGGCTATGTCTCGTCGCGCGAGGATGCCCTCTGCCCGCGGTGCCTGTCCCTCGAGCGCCACCGCATGATATGGCTGTGGATGGAGCGCCATACCGACCTCTTCGATAGCCGCCCACGCCTACTGCATATAGCCCCCGAGGTGTCGCTCATGCGCCACTTCAAACGCCTATACCGTGGCACGGAGTGCTACACGACGGCCGATTTGGAGTCACCCTTGGCCGATATACACTTCGATGTGCAACATATACCCCTGGAGGATCGTTCTATTGATGTGGTCGTATGCAACCATCTTCTGGAGCATGTCGAGGATGACCGTCGCGCCATGCGTGAGCTCTTCCGCATCATGCGCACGGGGGGCTGGGGCATAATGATTGTTCCCGAGGATAGGAGCCGTGCCGCGACCTTCGAGGACGACACCATCACCGACCCAGCGGAGCGCACACGCATCTTCGGACAGTACGACCACCGTCGCATCTATGGCCGCGACTACGACGACAGACTTTGCGAGGTGGGCTTCGATGTCGAGCGCATAGCCTTCGCCACGATGCTTACACCCGAGGAGCGCAGCCTATATGCCGTGGGCGGTGACGACCTTGTAATAGTACGCAAAAAGTGATGATTAACACTATGGATAACAATATATTAGATAGATACGCAGCGTTTCGTGGCGTTGTCGCTTCGCAGTTTTCCGAGAAGACGGTCAATATGGTCGATAGCGCCCTATGCTTTGCTGCCGAGCACCTTCACGAACATGTGCGCTACGACGGCATGCCGATGCTCGACCATGGTGTCGCCGTGGCGCGCATCGTTGTCGAGGAGGTGGGCCTCGGGCGTAACTCTACCATCGCAGCCATCGTGCACGATGTCGTGCGTATCGCCATACAGAAGCATAGTGACAACCTCGACACCCTCACTACGCATATACGCGCGGAGTATGGCGACGAGGTTCTTGGCATTGTGCTCGCGCTATGCAAGATTTCGGACATAAAGCTCAAGGTGTCTAAGGAGCAGGCCTCAGACTTTCGCGACATGATAGTGTCGTACTCGGAGGACCCGCGTGTCATCCTCATCAAGCTTGCCGACCGCCTCGAGGTCATGCGCTCGCTCGACATCTTCCCCGAGAAGAAGCGTCGCACAAAGAGTTGGGAGAGCCTCAACCTCTATGCTCAGATAGCCCATAAACTCGGCCTCTATAACATAAAGAGCGAGCTTGAGGATCTATCATTAAAATACCTCGAGCCCGAGGAGTATCGCCATATTGTCGAAGAGCTTAAGGAGAGCGAGGCTGAGCGCATGGCCTTTATCGAGCGCTTCTTGGAGCCTGTGCGCGAGCTCTTGGATAGGGATGGCATCAAGTACCACATCAAGAGCCGCACGAAGTCCGTATTCTCGATATTTCAGAAGATGCGCAAGCAGAAGGTTGGCTTCAAGGGTGTCTACGACATCTTCGCGCTGCGCATCATCATCGACTGCCCGCGCGAGATGGAGAAGCGCCTCTGCTGGACGGTATTCTCGCACGTCACCGACCTCTATACGCCCAACCCCGACCGCATGCGCGACTGGATATCTATCCCTAAGTCCAACGGCTACGAGTCGCTACATACGACTGTCGTCACGCGCGATGGTCGCTGGGTGGAGGTGCAGATACGCACCGAGCGTATGGACGAGGTTGCCGAGCGTGGTATCGCTGCACACTGGCGCTATAAGGGTGTCAAGCAGGGCGGCATGGGTGCTGAGGAGTGGCTTGGGCGCCTGCGCGAGCTTCTGGAGGATACCACGTCGGAGTCTATAGCGCGTCGCTTCGAGTCGAAGCCCGCCACGGGCGAAATATTCGTCTTCACCCCCACGGGCGACATACGCAAGCTCCCCGAGGGTGCCACGGTGCTTGACTTCGCCTTCGACATACACACCTCGCTGGGTGCTATATGCGTGGGTGGCAAGGTGGGTAACCGCGTTGTGCCCATCAAGGAGCAACTTAAGAATGGCGACATCTGCGAGGTGCTCACACGCAAGGATCAGACTCCCAAGGCCGACTGGCTCTCGATATGCGTTACGCAGAAGGCGCGCTCACGCATACGTGCCTACCTCCGCGAGGAGCGCATGAAGAATGCCCGCCTCGGTCGTGAGGAGCTGGAGCGCAAGCTCAAAAACTGGAAGATGGATATCGCCATCGACGAGGCCGTGGCATACCTGTGTAAGCACTTCAAGATACGTAGCGGTAACGAACTATATGTACATATTGCCGACCAGGAGGTCGATATGTTCGACATCAAGGATATCCTTCAACGCTGGCTCTCTGGCAAGGCCGACGAGGAGCGTCGCCAGGCCGCTGCGGAGGTCGAGGAGCGCAAGCTGAAACTCCGAGAGGAACGCGAGGAGCAGACGCCACGTAGCACCGATGCCCTTGTTATCGACGAGAAGATAAACAACATAGAATATAAGCTCGGGCGCTGCTGCAACCCCATCAAGGGCGACGACATCTTCGGCTTCGTGACCATAAGCTCGGGCATCACCATACACCGTGCCGACTGCCCCAATGCCCGCCGTATGCGCGAGCGCTATCCCTACCGCGTTATGGAGGCGCGCTGGCGAGAGGGTGCCTCGGGTGCCTTCCGCATCACCGTGGCTATCACCTCGGCCGACATCCCGGGCCTGGCGACGACAATCATGGATGTGGCAAGCAAGGAGCTGAAACTATCGGTGCGCGGCATCAACTATACGCCCAAGGGCGACGGCACAGCCACAGCACAACTCACTGTTGAGGTGCCGAGTAGCGGCGTGACAGATATGTTGCTACACTCGCTGCGCCGTATCAAGGGCGTGAAAAATGCTTATAGGATAAACTAAACTATTAACCTACATACAATTATGGATTTCGAAAACATCCGTACCCCGTGGAGCGATACGCTCAAGACATGTGCTATTACGGTCTGCGACCTCGATGGCGTTGTGCTCTACCAGAATAAGCGCTCGGTGGAGGTCAATGGCGATGTGCGTGGTAAATCGATGATACCGTGCCACTCGCAGCGCTCGCGCGAGATTATCGCCCGCCTGATGAACGAGGGTGCCAACAATGCCTATACCATCTCGAAGCGTGGCCTCAAGAAAATGATATACCAGACGCCGTGGTACGAGAAGGGCGAGGTTGCCGGCCTTGTGGAGTTCTCGCTGGAGATTCCCGAGGATATGCCCCACTACGTCAGGGAGCAACGACCCTAATTCTTTACTATCGTAATACGCTCCCATAGCCAGCGCGGGATAAGACGCCAGAGGGCGACAATACACCTGAAGCGCCAGTCGAAGATGACTATGCGCCTACGTCGCTCTATGCCGCGTATGATGTGTCGCGCGGCCTCGGCTTTGGTCATAAGCATGGGGTAGTGCTTGGCCGGGTTTAGGAGTTCTGTGGCGACAAATCCGGGGCGTATGTCGGTGAATGTCATGGGTATGCGCTGCATCCTTGCGTGCTGCGCGAGTGCTACGATGTAGGCGCTCTGCATGCTCTTGGATGCCGAGTAGGCGGGTGCTTGCCCCATGCCCATGGTGCCCGCCACGGAGGTTATGACGGCAATGTGGGCCTTATGCTTACGGCTGTATGCCGGTGTGCGCTTAACGTAGTTTACGAAGCGGTCGACGATGCGCACCATGCCCTCGCAGTTTGTCGTCACGGTGTTTAATTCGCGCTCCTCCTCGAGGTCGGGGTTCTGCTTGCCTACGCCCGAGGCGTAGAGCAATACATCGGGGGCGCCAATCTCATTCAGAAGATTATCTAAGGCATCTGCTGCCGCGCTGTCGGTTACATCCATCTGCGCTATGGCTATGCGCTCGGCGCCATACTTTGCCTGCAACTCCTCGAGGAGCTCTATGCGCCTACCTGCCACGCCGAGGTGTACCCCTCGCTCCGCCATGCGCTCCGCCACCTCACGTCCTATGCCCGATGTGGCACCAATTATTACCATGCGTTCTATCTTCTTCGCCATATTAACCGACCTATTTTTTATATATAATACATAGGAAAATAAACTATCAAACACTGGGGCCTCGAAGCGCAGCAGGGTAGGTGCAAAATGGGAGCTTGCTCACAAAGCCCTCTCCCTCGCTACCTCGTTTGGTCGTAGACCACACCTCTCAAACAAACCTTCAAAACAATCCGCCCCCCTAAACAAACAGACCGCATCAGAAAAATGACACGGTCTGCAACTCGGAGCCTTGAGGGGGACTCGAACCCCCGACCCCTTCATTACGAATGAAGTGCTCTACCGACTGAGCTATTAAGGCAACCTAATGGTCAACTTTGAGGTTGACGGTGCAAATATCGCAAAAAATTATTAAATTCGCACCATAAAACTTAAAAAAATTGGAGTGATGGTAACTTTTTTTGTTTGTCTCGTTGCGCTCATTGCTGCATATTTCCTCTATGGCGCCTTCCTCGACCGCGTGGTAGGCATTGATTCTGAGGCAGATGTGCCATCAAAGACACACTACGATGGCGTGGATTACATGCCCCTGCCGCGCTGGCGCATATTCCTCATACAACTCTTGAACATCGCGGGCACGGGGCCCATCTTTGGTGCTATCCTCGGTGCTTGCTATGGCCCTGTTGCCTTCCTATGGATTACGCTTGGTGGCATCTTCATGGGTGCGATGCACGACTATGTTGCCGGTGTTATCTCGTTACGCAATGGTGGCAAGAGCCTCCCTGAGACTATCGGCAAGTACCTCGGTGGCGGTATGCGTAAGTTCTCGCTGGTGATGATACCCATACTCATGGTATTGGTCGGCGGTGTCTTTATCGTAACCCCCTCGAAGATACTTACGTCGATGACCGACATACCCTACCTCTGGTGGGTGGGCATCGTCATCGTCTACTACCTCATCGCCACAATCATGCCCGTGGATAAAATCATCGGTAAGATATACCCGCTCTTTGGCGCGGCACTCATCTTCATGGCCTTAGGCATGTTTGGCGTCATCCTCTTTGGAGACTACGAGATGCCGGAGCTGACGACGGTAGAGAATATGCACTTCAATGCCGAGGCGCTACCCATCGTCCCCACGCTGTGTATAAGCATCGCCTGTGGTGCCATCTCGGGCTTCCACGCCACGCAGTCGCCCCTGATGGCGCGCTGCATGACCAACGAGAAGCAGTCGCGCCCGATATTCTTCGGAGCGATGATCTCGGAGTCTATCATCGCCCTTATATGGGCCGCTGTGGCTATGGCCTTCTTCGGTGGCGTTGAGGGACTCAACACGTGGATGCAGGATAACGGCAGCGATGCCGGCCTCGCTGTGTCGACAATATCTGTCACGACGCTTGGCACGGTGGGCAGCATCCTCGCACTCCTGGGTGTCGTTGCTGCGCCCATCACCTCGGGCGATACGGCCTTCCGCTCGGCACGCCTAATCGTTGCCGACATGCTCAACTACGACCAGAAGCCCATCATCAACCGCCTCATCGTGAGCGCCCCGCTCTTTGCCATAGGCATAGGCATCGCCTTTATTGACTTCGACGTCATCTGGCGCTACTTCGCATGGTCTAACCAAGCGCTCTCGGTCATCACGCTGTGGATGATAACCTCATGGCTCATGCGCCGCGACAGCAGGTGGAGCATCGTGTCGCTCATCCCCGCCCTCTTTATGACCTATATATGTTCGTCGTTTGTCTTCGTGTCGAACCAGTTTGTAGGCATGGGCTCATGCACGGCGGCATACGTCTATGGTGCCGCTGCGACGGCCGTTATCGGAGGTTTTATGATGTTACTTATAAAGAGAGGTATGCGCCATGGAGGTGAGATTTAACCCTACCGCAGACCAGACCTTCGAGCTTGAGGGTCGCGGACGCTATAACTTCGCGGCACACCATGCTGCCATCGAGGAGCTTGTTTCTGCGGGGCGCTATGCCGAGGCTTGCGAGGCGCGCTACGAGGCGTTTCAACTGCTTGCCGAGGTGCTCCCCGAGGATGAGGCCATGGCGCTACGCTGGGAGCATGGCAATAGCAGGGCTGCCATATATATCCTCTACGGCTCGGCTGTCGACCACTTCCGCATTGGCGACCTCGAGATGACAATGGCACAGCTGGAGATGCTTCTGGAGTGCGACCCCGAGGATCACTTCGAGGGTGTCAACCTCCTGGCACTCTGTTATATCGCCACCGAGGAGTGGGATGCCTACGAGGAGCTTGTCATCGACCTCACGGATAAGTCTGCCGAGGCTGTCATCGCACGACTGTGGGCATCGTTCCGCCAGCAGGGTGTCGTTGATAGCGCGCTGTTAGGCCTTCTCCGCTCACGCCATAAGGCCTACTATGCCGAGCTCACGGCTGCGGAGCACCCCGACGACGAAGCCTTCAGGCGCGATATAGGCTCGGAGCGCCCCACGGCAGCGGCCGAGGCGCGCGAGTGGTGGCTTATGACGGAGCCGCTATGGAGCGAGTTTCCGGAGTTCATTGAGAGGCTGAGGGCTTAGATTACTTTGTATGCGAACAAAACAATAAATATTATGAAGCGTAACTTTTATCTCATGGCGCTTGTGTCGTTCCTGATGGCGGGCGTTATGGTTGGCTGTGAAGACTTTAACTTCACGTTCACACCCTCAACCGGCGAGGAGAATGAGGGTGGCAACGATGGTGGTAACAACAATGGTGGCAACAACGATGACGACACCAACAAGGAGCCCGAGAAGCCGAGCACACCCACAACGCCCGACACCAGCTGGGCCGAGGGCGAGTTGGCGTGGGTCTTCGACATGAACGTCGTGCCCGAGATTACCATCAACATCACCCAGGAGGAGTGGAACAACCTCCTCAAGGCCTACGACCAGAATAGCAACACGGCGGAGTATGTGCACTGCGATGCCGAGTTTAAGTCCAAGGGCGAGACCCACTACTTCGAGGATGCGGGCCTGCGCCTTCGAGGCAACACCTCGCGCCGCCGCCCCGAGGGTAATGGTGGCGAGATGCACCAAACGAACAACACCGACTGGCGCCACTGCCACTTTATGCTCAACCTGCGCAAGTATCAGAAGGACGATGCCCACGAGCTGCATAACGTGCGCAAGCTACACCTCAAGTGGCATAAGGACGATAGTGCCTACTGCCGCGAGCTCTACTGCTACGACCTCTTCCGTCGCTACGGCATCTGGACGGCGGTATATAGCTCGTACTGCCGCCTATGGATACATGTCGAGGGCGACTCGCAGCCCGCATACTACGGTGTATACGAGATGTTGGAGTCTATCGACGACAAGTACCTCAAGAAGCGCAAGGAGCTCTTTGGCGACCACCAGCACAACCTCTGGAAGTGCTGCCATGGTGCTACGCTCAACTATAACGACATATACAACTGCTCTATCGCCTTCGACGATAACTCGGGCAACTACTACTCGTACGAGCTTAAGACCAACACCGAGAACTTCGCCGCAGCGAAGGAGCAGCTCATAGAGTTTACGCGCAATGTCACACAGCGCACGGGCCAGGACTTCCACGACTGGATAGCCTCGGTGTGCGACATACGCCTGTTGCTTCGCACCTATGCCGTGAATGTTGTCGTGGGCATGTGGGACGACTATTGGAACAATAGCAACAACTACTACATATACTTCAACTCGTCGGATAAGAACAACTACAAATTCTTCCTCATCCCCTACGACTACGACAATACGCTCGGCACGTCGCACTACTGCGGCGTACAGGAGGACTCTGCGCGCCACAACCCGCTACAGTGGGGCGACACTAACCGAAGCCCGCTTATTGGCAAGATTTTGGCGTTTGACGACTACCGCGCGATATATGTCGAGGCGCTCAACGAGCTGTGCTCGCCCGAGAACGACCTCTTCTACTGGGAGAAGTCTATCGCCCGCATCAACGGTTGGCACTCGATGATACGCAACTACGTATATAACGATACGGAGGAGGATTGCGTGATTAGCGACAACCCCGCATATTGGGGCAACCGCCACGAGTACCGCATCCTCGACCCGTCGGAGAGTGTTAACTTCTTCCGCCTTAAGGCTTCATCAATACCCAAGAAATAAAAAAAACGTGATACTATGAACTTCTGGAAATCATTTAGTGCCTCGTTGTTGGCTACGGCCGTGGGCATCATCGTTTTAGTCTTCGTCGTTATCGGCTCTCTCGGTAGCCTCGCCACGTTGTTCGAGACGGAGCAGCCCACGGTACCATCACAGTCGGTGCTATATATAGACCTTGCGGAGGACATTGTCGATGCCCCGCTGCTTTCGCCCCTTGGTGTCTTTGACCCCTCAAGCATGGAGTTTTACGCCCCCATAACCATGTTGGAGGCCTTGGCTGCCATCGAGAATGCTGCCACGGACGATAACATCAAGGGTATATGTATCAACATCGACGGTGCGGGCGTTGTCGAGACGGCAAACCTCGAGGAGCTGCGCGCAGCCATCGCACGCTTCAAGCTCTCGGGCAAGTTTGTCGTGGCATACGACGACAACTACACCGAGGGCGAGTACTACCTTGCCAGCGTTGCCGACCAGGTGTTGCTCAACCCCGAGGGCTCGTTGGAGTGGCACGGCTTAGGCATGTCGTCGATGTTCTACAAGGGACTCCTTAATAAGCTCGATGTTGAGGTTGAGGTGTTCCGACCCACGGATTGCAAGTATAAGAGTGGCGTTGAGCCCTTCATCCTCACCAAGATGTCGGATGCCAACCGTAAGCAGATGCAGAGCCTCGTGGACTCTATGTGGCAGACGATATGCAGCGATGTGTCGGCCTCGCGAGGTGTCGATGTGGAGCTGTTGAAGCGCTATGCTCGCGACCTCAGCATCACGCTTCCGGAGGATGCCCTCAACGCCCACCTCATTGATGCCATAGCCTACGAGGACGAGCTCTTTGCGCTCTACGACAGCTATGGTGTTAAGCGTAACGACATGGGCCTACACTCTACGCTGTCGCTTGGCGAGTATGTGACGATGGTAAACGTAGCGCCGCTATCTGCCTCGGTGGGTGACAATACGATGATTAAGGGCTCGGATAAGTCGCTCGTGGCAATCATCTATGCCGATGGCGAGATTGTCGACGGCAACATGTATATGGACGGCAGTGTCTTCGGCACACGCCTCGCCGAGGAGCTACGCCAGGCGCGCCTCAGCGACGAGACGAAGGCTGTCGTTGTGCGTGTAAACTCACCCGGTGGCTCGGCCTTAGCCTCGGAGGTAGCATGGCGCGAGATGGAGCTCTTGCAGCAGGTTAAGCCCGTTGTTGTATCTATGGGCTCGATGGCGGCAAGCGGAGGCTACTACATCTCGGCCCCTGCCGATTATATCATTGCCGACAGGCTCACGCTCACGGGCTCGATAGGAGTCTTTGGCGTGCTTTTCAACCTCGAGAATACGTTTAAGAATAAGCTCGGCATAACCTTCGACACGGCTGCCACCTCGCCCACTGCCGGAGGCATGAATATGATGCGCTCGCTCACACCCACCGAGCGTAAGGCCTTGGAGCGTAGCATCGACCGCGTATACGCCACCTTCACCAGCCATGTTGCGGAGGGTCGTAACCTACCGTTGGAGGATGTATTAAACATTGCCGAGGGCAGGGTCTGGAGTGGCACCGAGGCATTGGAGTGCGGCCTTGTGGATGCTCTTGGCGGCTTCAACGAGGCTATAGGCAAGGCTATAGAGCTTGCCGACCTCAAGGGCGACTATGCCTTGTACGAGTTCCGAGCGCCGCTCACACCCTTCGAGGAGTGGTTAGACAGCATGGGTATGCTCTATGCTAAGTCGTGGGGTATAGACTACAACATCTATGGTGATGCGATACGTGAGGTGTTAGAAGAAAACCCCATCATCATGAAGAATAGCGGCATCCAGGCTCTCGTGCCCGGCAACTTAAAGGTTAATCTATAAAACACAATATAACGATGAACGAAGAATTAGAACTATTGCTACGCGACATTATACACCCCGAGACGGGTAGCAATATCGTAGATAGCGGCTTTGTGGATCGTGCCGACATGGGCGATGATGGCGCCATAGCCATCACGCTACGCTTCCAGAAGGCTCGCGACCCCTTTGCGCAGAAGATTAAGCATCAGGTCGAGGCTCTCATGTCCGAGCGTTTTCCCCAGAGCCAGACTATGGTCATCATCCGCGAGGCGGCACCCAAGCCCCGCCGTAAGGAGAACATTACCACGACAACAGATATATGCCGTGTTGTAGCCATCGCCTCGGGCAAGGGTGGCGTGGGTAAGTCTACGGTCACGGCCAACCTCGCCGTGGCACTACGCCAGAGAGGTTATAACGTGGGCATCCTCGATGCCGACATCTATGGCCCGTCGCAGACGAAGATGTTTGGTGTTGAGGGCTACATTCCCGAGGCTGAGCGCGACGAGGAGGGTAACGACTTCATCATTCCGGCACAGGCTCTCGGCATTAAGATTATGTCTATCGGCTTCTTCATCCGCCCGACGGATGCCCTCATGTGGCGCGGAGGCATGGCCGTGAATGCCCTGCATCAACTCACACACCAGACACGCTGGGGTAAGCTCGACTACCTGTTGGTAGACCTTCCTCCAGGCACGGGCGACATACATCTCTCTATCATCAACGAGCTCAAGATTTCAGGTGCCGTCATCGTATCTACACCCCAGCAAGTCGCTGTCGCAGATGTGGTGCGTGGCGTTGAGATGTTCCGCCACGAGGCTGTAAACATCCCCGTTCTGGGCGTTGTTGAGAATATGGCGTGGTTTACGCCCGAGGAGCTGCCAAATAACCGCTACTACCTCTTTGGCAAGGGCGGTGCTAAGCAGTATGCCGAGGAGGCAGGCATAGAGCTGTTAGGACAAGTGCCTATCATACAATCTATTATGGAGGGTAGCGATACAGGACGCCCTGCCGGAGGCTTCGACCCGAGGGTCGTGGAGTACTATGCCGACATTGCCGAGAAGGTTGTTGACAAACTCCCCGCAGAGTGTTAATAAGGGCGTTGAAAAGTAGTAGTAAAACTTTTGATAAAATAATTTGCATTGTAGTTACGGCCGTTGTATATACGGCCGTTTCTCTTTTCCAAATTAAAAGGATATATTTTATTGAAAATATTTTCAACCTCATTTCGGGCAGTTGTAAACCGCGAATGTTAATAATAAACAAAAGTTAATATGTTGATAACCCAATGTTCACAGTGTTTATTATTTTTCTATTAATGTGATTAATAATTGTTTATATAAATTTTTAATTAAAACAAAAATAAATAATTGTTAATAAAGAAAACCAAAAACACTTGTTAACACTATCAACAGCCTTTATTATTATTTATATTTTATTTAATATTAATATAAGTATAAAAAATAAAAAACAATTGTTGACAAGTCGTGGTGCGGAGGGTGACAATCGCTGCAACAAACTCCATATATTGTATACTACAATATGTGATAAAAGTCTAAGCCTTTGGTTTAATGGTTAAAAATTACATTATTTTAGCATGTTACACCTATTTTTTTGTATATTTGCAATGTTTTAGCATAAACCGGTAATTATGCAGATATCGAAAAATAGGCTCGAGGAGCTCGAAAAATATCTTTCAACGCCACAACGTGTAGTGATACTATCGCACACAAATCCCGATGGCGATGCCTTAGGCTCGTCGTTGGCATGGGCCGAGATATTAGAAAAGAGGGGACATACGGTGACGTGTATCCTACCGAATAAATACCCCTACTACTTGGATTTCATGCCCGGCTGCGAGCGCGTGCACATATATAAGAATGATAGCGATGGTCGTGCTGCGGAGGCAGTGAAGAACGCTACGCTCATCTTCTGCCTCGACTTCCACACCATGTCGCGTCTCGATGGTCTCAGCGACCTCTTGGACGAAAACCAGAGCGCCAAGCGCATACTCATCGACCACCACCTCGACCCGTCGGAGGACTTCGACCTTATGCTCTCATACCCCCAGGCCTCGAGCACCTGTTATCTCGTGGCGCTCATCATCGAGCAGATGTATGGTGCGGAGCATATATCTAAAACCATGGCCGAGAATATCTTCGTTGGCATGATGACCGACACTGGTAACTTCGCCTTTTCGAGTGTCACGCCCGATGTGTTCCGTATGGTCAGCGTTCTTGCTGCCACGGGCATATCCATCCCCGACATACACAACCACGTATATAACTCCTTCACCGAGGGTCGTGCCCGCTTGTTTGGATATGTCATCAACCGCAAGATGAAGATATTCCATAATGGCACCGTTGCGCACCTCTCGCTCACGGCCGACGAGCTTCGTCGCTTCTGGTTCCAGCAGGGCGACTCCGAGGGCTTTGTTAACTACCCGCTCACGATTAAGAAGATGAAGATATCGGCGATGTTTACCGAGCATACCGACTTTATACGTGTGTCGCTGCGCTCGCGTGCCGATATAGATGTCAACATCTTTGCGCAGCGTTACTTCAACGGTGGCGGACATAAGAATGCTGCCGGAGGTAAGTCCTTCATGTCGATGGAAGATACCCTCAAGCACTTCGAGAAATCTATTAGGGAGTACGCTAAGGAGGGTAGATTGTAGACCGCAAACACGATACTTATGATTAAGACATATTTCCGACTACTGAACTTCGCAAGGCCCCTAAGCCGATATACCATACCCTACTTCATCTTTGCAGCGTTGCATGCCGTGTTCAACACCTTCAACTACGCAATGATAATCCCCATCCTTAACGCCATGTTTGCCTCGGATGGTGGCTTTCAGTTCGAGCCTATATACACCTTCCCGGCCATAGAGCTCAACCAGCAGGGATTTAACGACATCTTGTCGTATATCTACACCTTAAGCTTTGGCGAGGAGTTCACCGCCATCAAGTTTCTCGGCCTTTTGGGTGGTGTTACGGTATGTATGAACCTCTTTAGTAACCTTTTCCGCTATGCTGCGGCCATGACCGTCGAGAGCCTGCGTATAAACACCGTGCGACGTATGCGCGACGAGATGTTTACGCATGTCATCGACATGAACGTGGGTTACTTCAGCGACCAGCGTAAGGGCGACATCATGTCGAAGATTACGCAGGATGTCATGGTCGTGCAGTTCTGCATCACCAATACGCTCCAGGTAGCGTTCCGCGACCCCTTCCTTATCATTGGCTACCTCACCCTTATGATAGGTATTTCGTGGCAGCTGTCGCTATTTGCCGTCATCTTCCTGCCCATCGTGGGTGTTGTCATCGGTAGCATCGTCAAGCGCCTGCGCCACCCCGCCAAGCGTGGTCAGGAGCGCATGGGCGACATGGTGTCGGTGCTCGACGAGACACTCTCAGGCATGAAGATAGTCAAGGGTTATAACGCCACATCGTTCATTGGCGATAAGTTCAAGAAGATAAACGCCGACCTTGCGCGCATCCTCATATCTATGGCCCGCCGCCAACAGTTGGCCTCGCCTATGAGCGAGTTCCTCGGCATCACGGCCGTTGCTGTCATCCTCGTCTTTGGCGGTACGCTCGTCGATGGTGGCATGGTCACGGGAGCGGGATTCATCGCCTTCATCGCAGCCTTCTCGCAGATTACGCGCCCTCTACGCTCGTTTATCGACCAGTTTGCAAATATCAACCAGGGTGTTGCTGCCGGTGAGCGTATCTTTACCATCATCGACGCCAAGAGCAGCATCCAGGATAAGCCCGATGCTAAGGATTTTGAGGGACTCAAAGATTGTATAGAGATGCGCAACGTGCACTTCTCGTATGATGGCGAGAGGGAGGTTATCAACAACGTAAACCTTAAGATACGTAAGGGTGAGACTATCGCCCTTGTTGGTGCCTCGGGAGGCGGTAAGTCGACACTTAGCGAGCTCGTTCCCCGCTTCTATGATGTCACGGCGGGCGAGGTGCTGTTTGATGGAGTCCCTGTGGGTGACTATAAGCAGGAGTCGCTGCGTAGCAAGATGAGCATCGTGTCGCAGGAGACCGTACTCTTTAACGATAGCATCGAGGGTAACATCCTTATGGGTCGCCCCACAGCAACCCACGACGAGGTTGTCGAGGCCTCAAAGGTTGCTAATGCCCACGGCTTCATCATGGAGAGCCCCGAGGGCTACGATACAAATATAGGTGACCGCGGTACAAAGCTCTCGGGAGGTCAGCGCCAGAGACTTAGCATCGCACGTGCCGTGCTTAAGAATCCTGAGATTCTCATTCTCGACGAGGCTACCTCGGCCCTCGACACCGAGAGCGAGAAGCTCGTGCAGGAGGCTCTCACCAACCTTCTTGAGGGTCGTACCTCTATCGTCATTGCCCACCGCCTCAGCACCATATATAACGCCGACCGCATATACGTCATCGACCAGGGTCGCGTTGCCGAAGAGGGTACCCACCAGGAACTTCTCGACAAGGGAGGGATATATGCTCACCTTATAGAGATGCAATCCTTCACGTAATTTGTTGTGATAAGGGGTCATTCTCGGCCCATCTAAAAAGTATGACCCCTCGGGCTGTACGTCAAAGTACTATCCCGAGGGGATCATCTTTTCAGATAGACCAAGCCTAACCCCTTCTGACAACAAATTATACATTAACCCTATAGGAACCCATAGAAACCCATCAAAAACTAAAAATTACTCACTCTTCATTACTCACTAAAAAGAACGCCACCCAGCGTTGGGTGGCGTTTCTTTTAATTAGGCTTTGTTGTCCGAGCCGAGAACCTCCTTAATCTTGTGGATGTAGAGCTTCTTCATGTTGTCGCGTGCGGGACCCAAGTACTTGCGGGGGTCGAACTCTGCGGGCTTCTGGGCGAATACCTCACGCACGGCAGCCGTCATGGCGAGGCGTGAGTCAGAGTCGATGTTGATCTTACATACGGCGCTCTTTGATGCCTTGCGCAACTGCTCCTCGGGGATACCTACGGCAGCCTTCAACGCGCCGCCATACTTGTTGATGGTGTCAACCTCGTCCTGGGGTACCGACGACGAGCCGTGGAGCACGATGGGGAAGCCAGGGAGCTGCTCCTCGATGGCTGCTAACACGTCGAAAGCGAGGGGAGGAGGTACAAGACGACCTGTCTGGGGATCGAGAGTACACTGCTCGGGGGTGAACTTGAAGGCACCGTGCGACGTACCGATAGAGATAGCCAACGAGTCGCAACCTGTCTTTGTCACGAAGTCAACAACCTCCTCGGGCTTGGTGTAGTGGCTCTCCTCGGCCGACACCTCGTCCTCAACACCAGCCAATACGCCGAGCTCACCCTCTACTGTCACATCGAACTGGTGAGCGTACTCAACAACCTTCTTTGTGAGCGCTACGTTCTCCTCGTAGGGGAGGTGTGAGCCGTCAATCATCACCGACGAGAAGCCCATGTCGATGCAGCTCTTGCATGTCTCGAACGAGTCACCATGGTCGAGGTGAAGGACAATCTGGGGATTCTCCCAGCCGAGCTCCTTGGCATACTCCACAGCACCCTCAGCCATGTAGCGGAGGAGTGTCTGGTTGGCATACTGACGCGCGCCCTTCGACACCTGAAGAATCACGGGCGACTTTGTCTCGGCAGCAGCCATGATGATAGCCTGAAGCTGCTCCATGTTGTTGAAGTTGAACGCAGGGATGGCGTAGCCACCAGCCACGGCCTTCTTGAACATCTCGCGTGTATTCACGAGACCTAAATCCTTGTAATTAATCATATTACAATATATGTTTAGTTATTAGAAAATAATGCAATGCTTATTTACTATGCAAATACCTCCGCAAAGATACAAAAAATTCTTAAGTAATATAATTAAAAAATTAAAAAATTATTATCATTCTTTTTTTGTGCGAGTTAAGGTGACAATTAAAATATTTTTGTACCTTTGTATTATTGCAGGGGTTATACTCTGCGATGACATATTTTGATGAAAGTGTATTAGCTTTTATCCTTGGTTAGAAATCTGGAAAATTTTCAATATCGCAAGGAGAGCAACACACTCGTCACTCCGTATTGTATAGTCTGGGGTGCTCTACCTCATGCTACGATACGAGTGTGGGGTATTGTTTATTTGTAGCATAGGTATTCCAGAACCTCTAACCAGATAGACTAATCAACTCCACACTTTCTTTTTGCACATAACCCACCGCAGTTGGAGTTGTTACGGTAATGTAATTTGGAACACAACAAGTTAAACCAAATTTATATTACTATGAAAAAACTATTTCTATTTATTGCCTTTGCAGCAATGGGAGTTTTGGCAGGCTGTTCGTATGACGACAGCGCAATTTTGAACAAGATTGACGAAATGGAGAAAGAGCAGAACGAGATGCAGGAGCAACTTGATGCCCAGCAGACGCTCCTCGATGCCCTTGCCAACAACCTCACAATCACAGCCGTGACCCAGACCGACAACGGCTACACCATTACCTTCTCGGATGGAACCTCTATGACCATTAATGATGGCGAAAAGGGCGACAAAGGTGATAAAGGTGATAAGGGTGAGCAAGGCGACTCTTTTATCGAATCCATTGTGGTTGGCGAGGAGAATGTGACTTTCACTCTCGCCGATGGCACCGTGATAGTTATTCCTTTGGGTAGTGGTGGCAGTAGCGATGGTGGCGAGCCTTCGGCAGAGAACAACAAAATATACTACACCACCTCCGATGGCAAAAAACTCTTCCCCTACACCACCGAGCCTGCTGCCTTCGGTGCAATCCTTGTTTCGAACACCTACGAGGAGGGGCAGGGTGTCCTCACCTTCGATGACAGCATCACTTCGATTGGAAGTAATGCATTCTATTTTTGCACCTCGCTGATAAGTATAACTATTCCCGATAGCGTTACTACGATTGGAGAATATGCATTCTGTAGTTGCAACTCGCTGGAAAGTATAACTATTCCCGATAGTGTTACAACAATTGGATATGCTGCATTTGCTTACTGCACCTCGCTGACAAGTGTAACTATTCCCGATGGTGTTACTGAGATTGGATCTGCTGCATTCAGCGCATGCACCTCGCTGACAAGTGTTACTATTGGCGATAGCGTTACTTCGATTGGACAGGAGGCATTCTCGAGTTGCACCTCGCTGACGAGTGTATATTGCAAGCCGACAACTCCGCCAAGCTTGGGAGAGGATGCTTTCAAATGGTATGATAGTAGTTGGAATTCGGTCAATATTGGGTGCGCGCTTTATGTTCCTACAGCTTCTGTTGAGGCATATAAGTCGGCAACATATTGGAGTGACTATGCGTCAGATATCGTTGGCTACGAGTTTTGAGCTGCGTTCAATGAGTAATTAGTAGTGAGAAATTGGGGCTGCGCATGCGCAGCCTCTTTTTTGCCCCCGCCCTCCCCACTGCTCACGCCTCCAT
>JAFTNV010000034.1 GCA_017451685.1 Alistipes sp. | reverse complement strand
GACAATATGAAAGACGCATATACGCATCTTTTTGCGGCTTAATCCAAAATATAACCAAAATTATCGCTCGTCTATCTCAATCATACCCCCCCCCAAAAAAAAAGAGCCTGCCTAACTTTTTGCATTGTTAGACAGGCCCATCTCGTTTATTTTCACTATAAAGTTACTCGGCAACCTCCTGAGCAGCTGCATCAAACTCAACAGCGTCCTGCTCAGCAGCGGGTGCCTCAGCAACGACCTCTGTCTTAGCCTCTGCAACCTCAGTCTCAGCCAACTTAACGGGGTCGATAGCACCTGCCAAAAGGAAGGTAGCAGCAACACCCAAGATAGCATACAACTCGGGGAAAGCGGCGAGGATAAGAGTCTTACCCATAACGTCGTTACCGTTACCGATAGCTGCGATACCGTTAGCACAAACCTTAGCCTGGAACAAAGCCGACGACAAGGTTACGATAGCCATCAAAAGACCTGCACCAAAGATACCAATACCGGTCATCAAAGGCATATCCTCTACAAGGAAGGCATTAACCATAAAGAAGCCTACGAAACCGTAGAGACCCTGCGAACCGGGGAGAGCCGAGAGAATCATATAGCTACCGAAAGCGCCGCTATTCTTCTTCATAGCGCCAACAGCAGCCATACCACAACGTGCGGTAGCAACGGCAGAAGCCAAACCAGAAACACCCACCATAAGGGTAACGCCTAAATAAGCAAAAATCAATGCTGTACTCATAATTGTTTAAGTTTTAATTTGTTAATTATTATTTGTTTATTATTTCATTTTTCTTACAGGGTCGAACGAGCGCTGACTCATCTCGAAACCTGCGTTCTTATAAAACTCGACAAAGGTCAAACGCATCGGATGCACGAACGACGAAATTGCCGACATAAAGAGGTTGATACCATGACCGATAAGCAAGATAACCGATGCTCCGACAATCTGCAAAGCAACAACGTACCAAGCCGACTCACCGATACCCTCGGATAGTCCTGACAGACCCAATGCCAACGAGTTGAATACCTGCGCCAACACACCGCCCGACAAGCCGATAGCAAACAGACGGATATAGCTGAGTACATCACTCAACAGACCTGTAATGTTATTATAAGCATCCCAAAGACCTGCGCCGACATTGATAAGCGGGTTACGCTTAACATTATTAAGCACAAGCATAAAGACTGCACCAATACCTACCAAAGCATAGAATATGGGAGACGAGGCATCAAAGCCGGGGATACCCAAATCAAATATCGGCAAACCGACAGCAACAGAGCCCGACAAAATGATTATAAACCATCCGAGGAGTCCGAAGGTAGAGGTAATGCCAAAGAGCTTGCTCTGCATATAGATATTGATTGCCATACCTACAAGTATCTGGAATACACCGATAGCCAAGGCAATAGAGAAGAACTGGTTGGGAAAGTCGAGGAACGGCGTAGGCTCACCCGCCTCGTAGCCCAACAACTCGGGGATGCTCATACCGAATAACGAACCGGTATATAGACCGAAAACGACTGTTGCCGAAGCACATACAATCGAGAGCCAAGCGGCCTGACGCAACTTGGGTCCGCCCTTTTTAAGCAACATCAAACCCACAGCCAATAGCACTGCGCCATAGCCTGCGTCGTTAAGACATATTGCAAAGAAGAGCATATAGAAGACACCAAAGATGCCTGTCAAATCCAACGTACCATACTTTGGCAGTGCGTACATCGAGCCGATGAGCTCAAACAGGCGTGCAAACTTATTATTCTTAAGCTTGACGGGAGCCTCGTCGTCGATGGTAGCATCGCGACGCTCGAATACCAAGTAGGGGTACTCCTCGAGCATCTTATCTACCCTCTCCGACGTGTCGGCCTCAGCCCAGCCCTCAAGGATAAGTAGCTCGCCATCGGCCTCGCGACCCGCCATGGCGCCCACCTTCAAACCCTGAAGCTGCTCCTTGAGTCGTGCACATTCGTCAGCGATAAGCTCCTTCGAGGCTGCGACACGCGAGAACGTGGCATTCAGCGCTTTATCCTCCGCGAGCAAACGCTCAACGTCCGCGAGCAACGCCTCGCTATCCTTCTCCGGAAGGCGAACCTCCTGACCATCAACGACAATAGGTGTAGCATCTGTGGTAATCACCGCGAAGTATACGGCAGCCGATGTGCGACCCACCTCTGCCACAGTGACACCCTCGATGGGCTCCTCGAGCAAGCGCTCGTAGGCTGCGGGCTGTGCCATGAAGAAGCGCATAGCCACGCCACGGCGTGCCAGACGCTCGATATCCTCCGCCGAGAAGTTACCCCACGGAGCAACATCGTCAGCGAGCTTACGCATGCGCGAAACCTCCTGCTGCAACTGCTGTCGTCTATCGCGAGCCTCGGTATACATCTCGTATGCCTCAGCACCCGTAGTATAGGCCATGGCATCAGCCTGGAAGTCCTCCGTCTTAGCGAATGCCGACAGAGCCTCAAGAGCCTTATTGTGCGACTCTATCTCCAAGAGAAGACCACGGTCACGCTCCGACGGCTCCCAGCCCGTGGTGGTGATATCCACCAAGCCAAGCTCGCGAAGCTCGTTTACGAAGCGCTCCTGCTCACCGGCATAGAGCACAATATCGTAGCGAATCATCTTGCTAATCATACGTTAGGCTCCTCCATAGCCTCGGCTTGCGCCTGACGAGTTTTAACAATCTTCTGTGCCGACTTACTTAGGTTCTCCTCGTCCTCCATAAATCGCTTAATCTTACGTATGGCATCCTCATAGCCGGGAATCTGAACCTTCTCGTAGAGGTTTACCTTCTGAGTAGTCTTACGGCGCGCATAGTCCAAGAGCTCCATCTTGCGATTGTAGACCTCGAACTCGATGCCGAGGCGCGACATTCGCTTCAACACCCTGATACCCTCGGCATACCATACCGGTGCCGAGAAGAGGTCGTAGGCCTTCTCCTGGTATACTATATCATTTAATATAGGTATGCGCACGCCCGCAATCTTCTGTGACGATAGCTCGACATCAGTGATGCGGATTAGGTCACAATCAAACTCTCCCCACAGCTGTACCATATAGTCGTACTCGGCCTTAAGGTCGGCGAGCTCCTTACGGTAAGCAAGTGCAGAGTCCTTCGCACGTTTAACCTCCGAGCGCAACGCACTCTCCTTACTCTTAATCGTAGGAAGGGCGTTCTTTCGGATTTTGAGCTGCTTGTTCAGCTCACCGAGCGAGGTCTTGTTATACTGAAATTTGATTGCCATAAGCCATTGTTATGCTTTCCAATATTTATCCGAGAGCTCCTGCTTGATGCTCACCTCACCCTTCGAGAAGTACTTCGCAAAGAGCGACCATGCCGTGTCGAGCATCTGCTCAATCTCGATGTTTACGTCAATCGAGAGCAGCTTCTCCGAGTAGTCGTGAGCAAACTTCAATGCACGCTCATCGTAGTCCGAGAGGTCGAAACCATTCTCCAACTTAGTCTTAG
Source organism: Alistipes sp. (assembly GCA_017451685.1). Lineage (GTDB taxonomy): Bacteria > Bacteroidota > Bacteroidia > Bacteroidales > Rikenellaceae > Alistipes. The sequence goes on along the minus strand of JAFTNV010000034.1, from coordinate 26,095 downwards.
CGTTAGCTGCATCGGCATACAAACGCACGCAGGCGTTCATCACCTGAGGATGGTCCTCACGTGTCTTCTTGCCAATAACGAGCTGCTTCAAACGTGACAACGAACGGAACGGATCGACGATAACCTTGCCGGTATCTGTATCGTTACGCAAGAACAACTGACCCTCGGTGATATAACCCGTATTATCGGGGATAGCGTGAGTAATATCGCCACCCGAAAGTGTCGTCACAGCGATGATGGTGATAGAGCCACCGTTAGGCAACTGCACGGCCTTCTCGTAGATCTTCGCCAAGTCCGAATACAACGAGCCGGGCATTGAGTCCTTCGAAGGAATCTGATCCATACGGTTCGACACGATAGCCAAAGCATCGGCATAGAGGGTCATATCCGTAAGGAGCACCAGCACCTTCTCGCCCTTATCAACGGCGAAGTACTCGGCAGCCGTAAGTGCCATGTCGGGAACAAGCAATCGCTCCACGGGAGGGTTATCCGTAGTGTTTACGAACGATACGATACGATCCAACGCACCGGCATTCTCGAACACCTGCTTGAAGTAGAGGAAGTCGTCGTTGGTAAGACCCATACCGCCCAAGATAATCTTGTCGGCCTTAGCACGCAATGCCACGTTTGCCATCACAGCGTTGTAGGGCTGATCGGGGTCAGCGAAGAAGGGAATCTTCTGTCCCGACACGATGGTGTTGTTAAGGTCGATACCTGCGATACCCGTAGCGATAAGCTCCGAAGGCTGGATACGACGGAAGGGGTTCACCGTAGGGCCACCAATCTCGCGTGCCTCGCCCTCAATCTGCTCGCCACCCTCGAGTGGCTCGCCATAGGCGTTGAAGAAGCGACCGGCCAAGGCATCCGATACGCGCAATACGGGGGGCTCGCCGTGGAATACAACCTCCGAGTCCGTAGCAAGACCCTCGGTGCCGGCAAACACCTGAAGTGTAACCTTCTCACCCATAATCTTTACCACCTGAGCCAAGCGACCACCTACGGTTGCAAGCTCATCGTTACCTACGCCCGTAGCACGAAGCGTGATGGTAGCCTTGGTGATATTGTCAATTTTTGTATATACTTTCTGAAAAGCTCGTGTTGTCATAACTTCTCCTCCTTATTAAGCAAGTTTACCATTTACCAAGGTCTCAATCTGAGCGCGGAACTTCTCAAACTGCTCCGACTTCCACTCCGAGTAGTTCATCTGGCGGAAGGTGTAGATAAGCTCCTTGAAGAACTTCGAGCACTCGTCGAAGTCGGCCAGCTGGAACGACTTGCGGCAGATGTCCAAGACCATATTGTACATCATCTTCTGGCGCTCAATCGGGCAGTTAGCATCAATCGTATCGAAGGCATCCTGCTGCAAGATGACAGAGTCGAGCAACTCGCTCTTCCAGAAACGCTCATGATACTCTACGGGCACACCGTCGTCACCGAGGATGTTAATCTGGTCGTTAGCCTCCTTACCGCGCTGAACGATAGTCTTACCCTCATATACAGCATCTACCCAATTCTTCTCGATATGCTCGTCGAGATACTCGCGAACCTCGGGATACTCCAGATACTTAGAGTACGAGTCGAGCGGGTCGATAGCAGGATAACGCTTCGAATCGGCACGGCTCTGCGACAAGGCGTAGAAGCAACGTGCAGCCTTCTTCGTAGACTCCGTCACAGGCTCCTTCAAGTTACCACCCGCGGGCGATACCGTACCGAGGAACGTAACAGAGCCCGTGTGGCCATTGTTGAGCTTAACCAAGCCGGCACGTGCGTAGAAGTTAGAGATGACAGCCGAGAGGTCCATCGGGAAGGCATCCTGACCGGGAAGCTCCTCCAGACGGTTAGACATCTCACGAAGAGCCTGTGCCCAACGTGACGTTGAGTCGGCCATAACCAACACCTTCAAGCCCATCGAGCGGTAGTACTCACCGATGGTCATACCTGTATAAACTGACGCCTCACGTGCAGCAACGGGCATGTTCGAGGTGTTACAGATGATGATGGTTCGCTCCATAAGCTTGTGACCCGTGCGGGGGTCTACCAACTCGGGGAACTCAGCAAAGATCTCCACAACCTCGTTTGCACGCTCGCCACACGCCACGATGATGATAACATCGGCCTCCGCCTGCTTCGAGATGGCATGCTGAAGCACCGTTTTACCTGCACCGAAGGGGCCGGGGATAAAGCCTGTACCACCCTCAGCCAAGGGGTTGAACGTATCAATAGCACGAACACCTGTCTCCATAACGCGCGAGGGGCGAGGCTTCTCCGTGAAGCAACGTATAGCCTGCTTTACGGGCCACTTCTGCACCATGGTGATGTTGTACTCGTTGCCGTCGACATCCGCAACAACAGCGATAGTATCCGTAACCTTATACTCGCCCGCAGCAACAACGCTCTTTACCGTATAGTTACCCTGCATAACGAAGGGAACCATAATCTTGTGCATAACCCACTGCTCCTTAACCTCACCGAGCCAGTCGCCGGCCGTAACCTTATCGCCAGCCTTAGCAAGGGGCGTAAATGCCCACTTAGCCTCGAAGTCGATAGGGTCGGTAATAGAACCGCGGTTGATGAACAAGCCGTCCATCTTCTCCAAGTCGTTCTGCAAACCGTCGTAGTTACGTGACAAAAGACCGGGGGCAAGCGTTGCCTCGAGCATGTGACCCTCGAACTCAACCTTGTCGCCAATCTTCAAGCCGCGCGTACTATCGTAAACCTGCACATAGGCCTCGTCGCCTATGACCTTGATGACCTCAGCCATCATGCGGGTATCACCGCAATATACGTGGCATATCTCGTTCTGACCCACCGCACCGTCAACCTTGGCGATAACGATGTTCGAGATGATACCGTTTACACGTCCTAATGTTTTCATTCGTTTATGTAGTTTTATTGTTTATTCACAAGCTGTTTGGCATCAAGGTCTGCAATCAGGCGCTCGAGCATCTGGCGCCCCACCTCCTGCGAGAGCATCATCCAGCGAGCAACGATATTAACCTTTACCAAGTATGAAAGGATATAGTTGATGTTGAAGAAGTCGAATACGGCGATAGCCTCAGCCTCCGTCCAGCGTATAGCATCAATCTTACGCTCCTTCTCGACGATATTCTTCTCATCACTCACAGCAGCAATGACCGCATCGATATACTGCAACTCGCCACGCAGACCGAAGTCGGCAGCCGACGAGCGACCGAGCTGCTCGACAATGTCGCCACCGCCAACCGTCACATCCTTAACCGAACGTCCTGCCTCGCGTGCAGCAACAGCCGCAGCGATATTGCGCAGGTTACGGTCGAACTCGCCCCAGGCGCGTAGGAACGCACACTTCGATGCCGCGAGCTCCGCATAGTACGCCTCAAACACAGCACGCTCAAAGCGCTCATCGAGCTTCACATCCTCATCGCGATCTTCGTCCGCAGCCTCCACATAGAGCTTAACAACCTCGGCCACACGCTTCGGCAGCAACGCATAGTGGCGCTCGTTAAGCACCTCGTCGAGTTGCTCCGTAGTAAGATTACCCAAGCCGTTATGGCGGGTACTCTTATTGTGGCGAGATACGAGGTTCTCACAATCGTAGTAGGCGTAGAGAAGCTCCACAGCCTTTCGATCGTTGTTCGTAAGTGCCTCGACAATCTCGTCGAGAATCTCGCGAACATCGAAACCCTTGGTATCTGAGTCCAACGTCCATTCACGCAGACCCGCAACCAAATAGTAATACTCCGTAGAGAACATAATTACTTATAAAGCATGTTAGACACCTTCTCGCGGAGATACTCCTTCAACAGTGCGTCGAAGCTCTCATCCGTGAACGAGATGTAGTAACCACCATCCTTCTCGCCGAGCTTGAAGCCACTCTTCACATCCTTCGAGTAGCCAACCTCTACGCCGGCCTTCAAGAGCTCCTCAGCGCTCTTCTGCATCGCTGCATCAAGCTCTGCACGCTTAGCCTCGGGAAGCAACGCCTTGAGCGACACGTTTGCCGTAGACGATGTCCAGTTCGATGCAACAGCAAGAAGCATATCCTTAACAAAGGCCTCGTCCATCGTGGCAGCCTTAACAGCCGCACCCGTCGACTTCATGATGACAGCCTCCGCAAGCTCTGCCTTAATCTTCGACACAGCCTGACGACCGGCCAACGTAATCTCCGTCATCGCATTCTTAGCGATATCCTCGGCACGAGCCTCGGCAGCCTTAGCGATGGCCTCGGCCTCAGCCTTAGCATCGGCGAGAATCTTGGCAGCAGCCTCCTTCGCCTCGGCAACAAGACGGTCAGCATCCGTGCGACCCTTCTCCAAGCCATCGTTATAGAGCTTTTGTGTAAGCTCCTGAAGTTTGTTGTTCTCCATAGTAATCGTTGTTTTTAAGTTATTTATAAATTTTTCTGTCGTTATCCGTCTACACTTACGTGGCCATATTCTGGCAATATCACGCTCCACTATTTTATAAACATGAACGCGCGCACGTCAAAAATCCCACAAATATAACCCATATTTTTGTATTTCCAAAGATTTACGCCTCTTTTTACTCCTTTTTCAGGTCATTTGCGCTGCAATGTCGGGAATAATAAAAGATGTCGAAAAAAGATTGTATAATTTGAAAATAAATACTTACCTTTGTCTACCTATGAATACACTTGAAACATCTAAGCAGATTGTCGTCACGCTGGACGCTGGCGGCACCAACTTCGTATTTGGCGCCATGGCCGAGGGTAAGCCCTTTGGCCGGAGCATAACAAAGCCCTCGCAGGCGCACGACTTAGACCTATGCCTAAGCACCCTCATTGCGGGCTTTAACGAGATTATCGAGGCGCTTCCCGAGCGCCCCGTGGCCATAAGCTTCGCCTTCCCCGGCCCTGCGGACTATCGTAATGGCGTAATTGGCGGTTACCTCCCCAACTTCCCGTCGTTTCGCGATGGCGTAGCCCTCGGCCCCATGCTCGAGGAGAAGTTCGGCATTCCCGTATATATCAACAACGATGCAGACCTCTTCGCCTATGGCGAGGCTGCGGGAGGTGCCCTGCCACGCATCAACAAGATGCTCGAGGAGGCGGGCTCGGCAAAGCGCTACCGCAACCTCTTGGGCTACACCTTTGGCACGGGCTTCGGCTTCGGCTTTGTCATGGATGGCAAGCTCAACCTCGGTGACAACTCATGTGTTGAGACCTTCTGTCTTAAACACCGCGACTACCCGGAGTATATCGTCGAGGACGGTGTTGCCATACGTGCCGTAAAGCGCGTTTACAGAGAGCTTTCGGGCGACGAGCGCGACCTGCAACCGAAGGATATCTTCGACATTGCCGAGGGTACGGCCGAGGGCGATGCCAAGGCTGCAAAGGAGAGTTTCGCTACGCTTGGTCGCGTGGCAGGTGATGCCATGGCTACGGCCGTGACACTTATGGATGGCATCATCGTTATTGGTGGTGGCCTCACGGGTGCTGCGAAGTATTTCATGCCCGCACTGTTGGATGAGATGCGCGCCGAAATAGCGACGATGTCGGGCGACAAGTTGAACCGTGTGCAGATGCGCGTATATAACCTTGACGACAAGGCTGAGTTCGAGGAGTTTGCACGTGGCAACTCAACCAAAATTAAGGTATATGGCAGCGACCGCGAGGTGGACTACGACCCCATAAAGCGCATAGGCGTAACGCTCTCGGACATAGGAGCAAGCAACGCCGTATCGCTCGGTGCATACCTCTACGCAATAGACAATAATTAGTATAGACTATTACATCTATCAATATGAGGGCGATTTTGTAGTCGCCCTCATATTTTTTTTGCAAAGCGCAACACACATGGCAATCTCCACCCGTGTCACATTATTCCTATTTTGAACCCACAATCCGACTATTACTCCACAACAATAGGAATAATAGGCAACAACTATTCGCTATATACGAATATGTGTCCACTCAATCCAACTCATAGCACTTTATTCACATCGCTATCCCCTCTACCTTTGCAGTCGGAAATCAATAATAATAGAGATAATAGTCAAAAGAAAAGAAGATTATGACAAAGAAGGTATCGAAAGTTAAGGAGGGTGTAGTTAAGGCCTACGTAAATATTGAGAATGCAGTGGTTGGCAGTTATAAGGCCATCGAGAATGCTGCAGTGGGTGGCTACAAGAAGATTGAGAACAAGGCTGTAGAGTTCGGTCATAGCCTTATTGAGGAGTACGACCGTCAAACGAAGAATAACAAGTAATATATAGTATAACGAGTATGAAAAACGTGGTGTATCTTGTAACAGGAGCAGCCGGCTTCTTGGGCTCGAACATTTGCGCTCAACTACTCGATCGAGGCGAAAGGGTTAGAGCCTTTGTACTTCAGGGCGATAAGGCCGCACAATATCTACCCAAAGATGTGGAAATATTCTATGGCAACCTCTGCGACAAGGCTTCATTGGAACCATTCTTTGCGGTGGATGAGGGACTGCACACGATATGTATACATGTGGCGAGCATGGTGACCGTAAACCCGTACTATCGTAAGACGGTGCTTGATGTCAATGTGGGTGGCACGGAGAATATCGTCGACATGTGCATCGAACACAAGGAGTGCGATAAACTCGTCTATGTCGGCTCTACCGGCGGCATACCCGAGCTCCCTCGAGGTCAAAAGATTAAGGAGGTGACAAACATTAACTTAGACCATGTGGAGGGCTGGTACAGTAAGAGTAAGGCTATGGCTACGAACAATGTCTTCACAGCTATCGAGCAACGAGGATTGAAGGCCTGCGTGGTATACCCAACAGGCATCATGGGGCCCAACGACTATGCCATAAGCGAGACTACGGCCACGGTGATTAAGATTATCAAGGGCGAGATGCCCGTAGGTATAGATGGCTCGTTCAACATGGTTGATGTTCGCGATTTAGCAGCAGGATGTATCGCCGCAGCAGATAAGGGACGCATTGGCGAGGGTTATATTCTTGGTAACGATGTCATCCGTTTCAAGACACTTAACAAGATTTTGGTTAAGGAGTCGGGCTGCAAGCCTATAAAGTTCTTCCTTCCCATTAAGATTGCGGAGATGATAGCCAAGCGCATGGAGAAGAAGGCTGCAAAAACAGGACAGATGCCTATGATGACAACATTCTCGGTATACAATCTAAAGCGCAATAATCAGTTCGACTATAGCAAGGCGGAGCAAGAGCTCGGCTATAAGACACGACCTATCGAGGAAACACTGCGCGACCAAATCAAATGGCTCAAAGATAGAGGGTTGATATAACAGCAAAGGCAACACATAGAGGCAGCGGTTAAAATCGAAAAACCGAAACCTATTTTGAGGGTGGCTACAAAACATAAATTAGCCACTCTCTTCTATTTTCTTCTATTTTCTTCTATTTTATACGTAAAAGAGGTAATTCTAAGAAATTTTTCATAACTTTGCGTAGTTATTCATGTATTAGTAATAGTGAAAATTAACCAATAATAACCCAAAGTTATGGCTACAATTAAAACTCTTGCATGGGAACAGACCGATCGTGAACAGATTGTGTATAAGTTTCCGGCGAATGACATTTCACTCGGTAGCGTGCTGACTGTAAATGAGAGCCAGGAGGCGCTGTTCTTCAAGAATGGCGCACTCTGCGACACCTTTAGTGCTGGTAGGCACGTGCTCTCGTCATCGAATCTCCCCGGCCTCGGCAAGCGCATAAACCTCGCAAGTGGTGGCAACACTACCTTCACGGCCGAGGTATGGTTCGTGAGCAAGCTCGACAAGAGGGATATGTATTGGGGCACAGGCGGCCTTCGCATCATAGACCCCTACTTCGAGGTTCCGATCAAGATTTCGTCACGTGGTCAATATGGCATACGCATCGCCGATAGTGCCATGTTCATAAAGAAGCTGACCGGCACACTCGCGAGCTTCACGGTTGAAGATATAGAGGATCAGCTGCGCATCGACGTTGTTGAAACGGTCAAGGTGAGCATCAGCAAATACATGAAGGAGAACAACGTGAACATCAACGAGTTGGGCACGAGCTACCGCGAGCTTTCGCGCACGATTATCAAAGATCTAAAGCTCACCTTCGAGGAGTATGGCGTCGAGTTGCTCAACTTCAATGTCGAGGACATCAGCTTCGATGAGAACGACAAGGGCTACCAGACCGTCATGGACGGCATCGCGGAGCAGGCGCGCCTTAGCAAGCTCGGCATCAGCTACATGCAGCAGAAGCAGCTCGACATTGCCCAGACGGCAGCGGGCAACGAGGGTGCGGGCAACCTTATGGGCATAGGCCTCGGCCTTGGCGTAGGCTCGTCGGTTGGTCAGATGGTGGGTAACACCGTGCAGCAGATGCCCCAGATGACGGCACCTCAGAGCACCGCCTTCTACATCGCACGTAATGGGCAGACGGTAGGCCCCTTCGCTGTTGATGTCATCAAGAGTATGATTCAGAAGGGCGAGGTAACCACCGAGACCTACGTATATAAGGTTGGTGGCTCGGCATGGACATTGGCAGCCAACGCTCCGGAGATAGCACAATTCTTCTCGTTGATGCCTCCCCCACCCCCCGCAGGCTTATAAACATACGTCGTAGCACAAAAACAGTAAAGAGATTATTATGAAAAAGATTTTATTTCCAATAGTTGTATTACTTACCACGGCTCTCACGGTAGGTATATACTATCTTCTTTTCGATAAGATAGACGCCCTCTTCTACATCACCACCATCGTGACGTGTGTTTCCGAGGTGTTGTTGCTGATGAACATCCCCATCTGGACAGGCGAAAAGATGTTCAACGTAACGAACGTAACCATCTCGCGCTCGGTGAACGCCTACGCCATTGGCATCTTCCTGTGGACAATATTATACGTTTTAGCACTCCACGATTTGGGCAATGGCAAGTTCACGATATACATCGTCGGAATGTTGATTCTCACACTCATCCTCGTTGTCGTTTGTGGCACCTCGACCGTTGGTGCGGGCACGGCTGAGAAGTTGTCGGAGCAGGTGCAGGCTACGGTCAACAACCGCAAGAACGTGGTTCAGTATGTACGTATATCGGTAATGGATGTATGCAACTCCATCAATGGCGACGACACGGAGTGGAAGGATAATACCGAGAAGCTCCTCAAGCTTGTAACCGACAAGGTGACATCTATGCCCACCGAGAAACTACAGGCCAATCCCGATGTGGCACGCCGCATCGAGGATAGCATGTCGGATATTGTTGTAGCAAGCGAGCAGCTCACCACGGCCGCGAATAAGGAGGCCGTTAAGGCTGACATTACGAGCAAGCTCAACAGACTCAACCAGTACATAACAACCGTAAAATCAATGTAACGATGGCACAGCAAGAGATGAAATGTCCTACCTGTGGTGGTGATAAGTTTAGACACAAGGAGGGTTCTACTTATAGATGTGCCTACTGCGGTGGCACAGTGATTGGCCCCGAGATTCGCAGGGCTCCTGCGGCCTCTGCAACACAGGAGCAGACGGCTACTCGTCGCAGCAATAAGGATAAGACCACGGCACTTATCCTATGTCTATTCCTCGGAGGTATCGGTGTGCATAAGTTCTACTTGGGTCAGACGGCATGGGGTATTCTATACATACTCTTCTGCTGGACACAGATTACGTTCCTGATAGCCTTTATAGAGTTTATCGTCCTGGCAGCAACCTCGAGCGAGGAGTTTGATAGGAAGTATAACTTTTAAGGATATATAGATAATAGTAAAAAGGGGCTGACTAAAAAGTTGCTTAGCCAGCCCTCAATACCTAAGAGAGTGAATAAAAAGATGTAGTTTTAGGCTTGCGAAGCCCGAAAAAGCGGAGTTTACTCGACGTAAATGAGCATTTTGAGGGCGAGCTTAACGACAAAATACACTTTTTATTCACTCTCATTTACATGTTATCTGCAATGCGTGCCGTTATCATCGACAGCAGACGATGTTCCTCGATTGTAGCCACCGAGGTGACACCCATGGCATCAACGATAAAGACCTCGTCCATGCGCTTAAGCGAGGCCACGGTCATGGGGTGAACAATAAGTTCCGCGCCCACACGCCTGATGGCATCGCGCGTGACGATATACTCCACAGTATCGTACTCCGCAGGGGTGTATACCCTACCGCCATAAACGGCAAAAAGGGGCATCCACGGACGGCTGATAACAGCGCCCTTATCATCTACCCACAGCGCAGCATCGGCACTTCCGGCAACACGGCTGTCGGCCATGGCATCAACAGCCACCGACACGGATGTCTGCGACATATATTCGGGTAAAGGCATTGTTAACGTAGCAAGCGATATACGCTTAGCCCTCAGCGAGTAACCCTCGTATAATATTGTCTGCTCCACCTCAAACGACAGATGACCCAAGGCATCGAGGCGCATTGCCACGGGGGTGCTCAACTTACGCGACACACGCGACAGGTTGAGGAGTCTGGTGATGATGCGCTCTGCATCCGCAACACTGCACAGCGTGGCGAAGCCGAAGAGCGCGATAGAGGCATCACGCAGAAGCATGAGATGACGGCTTACGTTGTAGGGCTGATAGTCGAGCGTATGCACACGTTGCAGGACATAGGGGTACGGGAGGCGAAAATCCTTCGTCTCGACAACCCTGCCATCGTCCCACGCCATCAACTTCATAGGTTATGCCTTCTGGATAAATATTTTCAATAGTAACTCCTTTAGCAGCTCGCCATTATCCAAGCCACCGCTATCCAAGCCCTTGCTCTTGGCGTCGTACTCGCGCAGGAGGCCGAGGATGGCAAACACACGACGGTTATCCCACTTCGACACATGGGCCTTAAGTTCTTTGACCGCGAAGGGGCTGTTCGCCCTGATAAGCTTTATAAGCTCCACATCCGAGGGGAAGGGGACTCCCTTACGTCGTGTGAGCCAGCTATGATAGTTCAACAAAAAGAGTTGTTGGAAAAGACCAAAGAGCACCGTTATGGTCAGCGTGATGGGATAACTCTTGGGGTTATGCGCAAAGTGGTCGGCAATACGCATCGCGCGCGCCATATCCTGCTTCAGCACAGCATCATTAAGCTCAAAGGTATTAAACTCCTTCGAGAGGCCCACATACTCCTCGATGTGCGTATCGCGAACCACCCTCTCGCCCTCGGGCATCGACACCTTGAGCTTGTCTATCTGCTTGGCCATGCGCCCAAGGTCAGTGCCCACATGCTCCTTGAGCATTGCCATAGCCTTGGGCTCCACGCCAAGGCCTACGGACGACACGTAGGCATTAAGCCACGAGTCCATCTCGTAGTCACGCGGGCGCAACGACTCAAACACACAGCCACTCTTCACACAACTCTTGTAGAATGCCGTGCGTTTATCTATACCACGCCCCTGCTCCTTATTCTTGTAGCAGACGATAAGTATCGTCGAGGGCTGCGGATTCGAGGTGTAGCGCGAGAGCTCATCAATCTTTTGAAGGTGCTGCGCCTCCTTGACGATGATAACCTGATATGCGCCCATCATAGGCATCTGACGGCAGTACATCAGTATGTCGTCGGTCTTGCTATCCGCGCCATAGAACACAAGCTGATTGAACGAGCGCTCCGCCTCGTTGAGAATACTCTCCGCAAGGCGGTCACATATAGCATCAATGAAGTAGCCCTCATCGCCCGTGAGGAGATATATGCCCGCAAAGCGACGCGCCTCGATATCCTGCATTATCGCATTATACGAGGCGATGCAATCGCTGAACTTCACACCCTTAGCCATACCTATCTAAACTTATTATAGAGTATCACGCACCACACGCAGCACATTCTCCGTCTTGCGCGTGATGGCGTATCTATCATCCAACCTACGGCCTATGACCCACACAATATCGTCACCCGAGGTGAGCACAAACTGACGGCTCTTCTCCGCCACCGACACCTTTTTGTCTATGAGGTAGTCGCTCAGCTTCTTGCGCCCCGACATGCCGAAGGGCACAAACCAATCGCCCTCTCTCCAGCGGCGTACCGTAAGTGGGAATTTCAGCTTGTCGGCATCGAGCAGCGCTACATTCTCACCCTGGTCGAGGTTGTCGATAAAGTCGATGTTGCAATACTCGTAGTAGAGCACCGAGCCACCGGCATACGAGCGCACCGTGCCACGCTCGACAAGAGTCTCGCAGCTGTCATCATCCATAATGTGAGCGATGACAATGTCGCCCCTGTCTACCACCGCAACCCACTCGCGCGAGTAGAACCTACGCCCCGTGGCATCGTTGTCTATGGCGTGACATAGGGCATCGACGACATCACCCTTGAAGCCATACTCCGAGCTTAGTATCTCGTATATCACGTAGTTGCGCGGCAACGTCGGGCGTATCTGCCCCACGCGCAGCGTATGGATGTCGCCACTATGCTCCAGCGCCTCGCCCTTGACGATGTTTATCGCCGAGGTGATAAAATCCTGTGCTTGGCTTAGGCGCGCAATGTTACGACGCATGATTGTCGTAAACTGCGGGTTTATCTCCTTAAGCATCGGCACAAGGCCTATGCGCACCTTGTTTCGCAGATACTTCGTCGAGCGGTTCGACGAGTCCTCCCTGAAGGGTATGTAGTGCGCAATGGCATAGTCGTGAATATCCTTGCGCGTGGCAAACATCATCGGGCGAACAACGCGACCCACCTGTGTCGTAATGCCCGTAAGGCCACGCAATCCCGTGCCGCGTAGCATATTTATAAAGAATGTCTCTATCGAGTCGTTGCTGTGATGCGCAATGGCGATAGCCGTGTAGCCATGCTCATCGCACAGCTCCCTAAACCACGCATAGCGTATGCGTCGTGCCGCCATCTCCATCGACTCGCCCGTGCGCTCCATCTCGCCCGCGGTGTCAAAGCGCTTATTGTAAAACTCCGCGCCATAGCGACGTGTCTCACGCTCAACGAGGCGTTCATCCTCCTCGCTCTCGTCACCGCGCAACTGGAAGTTGCAGTGCGCAACACCAAAGCGATAGCCCGCAGCAGCAGCCAACGCCATCATCACCATAGAGTCGACACCGCCCGACACAGCAAGCAACAGCTTGTCGTCGTGCGTGAAGAGCTCGTTCTCCTCGATATATCGTTCAAATCCGTCGAGTAACAGCATAACTCACAAAATGTTAACCTCAGGGCTTATAGCCACACCAAACTTAGCCTTAACCCGAGCACATACATAGTTAGCAAGTTCAATAACCTCGCCACCCGTAGCACCACCATGGTTTACCAGCACCAACGCCTGGCGGTCGTGAACACCCACACGCCCCGAGCGGTAGCCCTTCAACCCGGCGCGGTCTATGAGCCAGCCCGCAGCGAGTTTAACACTACCCGCATCGCCACCGACGGGATAGTGTGGCATATCGGGGTACTCCGCCAACAGTTGCTCGGCAACACTGCGCTCAACGATGGGATTCTTAAAGAAGCTACCCGCATTGCCTATAACCTTCGGGTCGGGCAACTTATACGAGCGGATGGCACATATAGCCTCGCGTATATTACGCAGCGTAGCACCACCACGTGCCTCCACCTCCTTGATGACGTCGCCATAGCCAAGGTTAGGCGTAGGTGTACGGTGCAATCTGAACTCCACGGCAAGGATGATAGCAGCGCCCTTCAACTCCTGCTTGAAGATGCTCTCGCGATAGCCGAAGTGACACTCATTGTTCGTGAGTCTTACGACCTCTAATATCCTGGTGTCGAAATACTCAACCACGGTTATCGCATCCTTTGCTTCAGCACCATAGGCGCCTATATTTTGCACCGGAGCGGCACCCACCGAACTCGGTATCATTGACAGATTCTCGATACCCCACAGCCCCTCGTTCACGCTCCACTCCACGAGCGTATCCCAGTCGTGGGCAGCCTCCACGCGGAGATCTACATATTCGCCATCGTCCGCCAGCACCCTACGCCCCGCGCATACGGGCGTAAGAAGCACTCCATCGTAGCGCTTGGTAAAGAGCGTATTGTTGCCACCGCCAAGCACGTACCAACGCTCGGGGCGATGTTCCGAAAAATATTCGCGCAAGTCCTCACTCGTCTCAAACTCAACAAGCTCGCGGGCACTCTCCACAACGCCAAAGCTATTGCGATTCTGAAGATTTATATCATTATAAATACGTTTCATAGCGCAAAGTTAAAAAATTTTTGCTATATTTGGGAACTATTTCGTGATAATAATCGCACAGGCGCAACGAATGTAATCGAAAATATTAATAATTAAACCATACTACTATGTTTACGAACAACGACATCAAGCAAATTGAGGCGCGCGGACTGAGCGTTGCCGATGTTGAGCGACAGATAGAGAATTTCCGCAACGGCTTCCCCTCACTCCCCGTGGTACGTGCTGCGGCAGGTGGCGATGGCGTGAAGCAACTTAACGACGAGGAAATAAAGGCGGCAGAGAACCACTACGACAACCTCGCCAAGAGCCTGTGCACCGTGAAGTTTGTCCCCGCCTCGGGCGCTGCAACACGCATGTTCAAGGAGCTCTTCGAGTATGTCAACGACGACAAGCGCACCGCGGGCATCGACAAGCTCATCGTCAACCTCGAGAAGTTCGCCTTCTTCCCCGAATTGGCTAAGTTCCTCAAGCCTCAGATAGAGGATAAGGACGTTGTGCGCAACATCATTATCGACGGTCTTCAGTATGGTGCCAAGCCCAAGGGTTTGGTTACGTTCCACGCATATAAGGATGGCGCGCGCAAGCCCGTTGAGGAGCATCTTGTGGAGGCTGCTCTCTACGCCTCGAATGGCACGAGCGCCAACATCCACTTCACCGTATCGCCCGAGCATCAGGCGGGCTTCGAGGCACTCCTCGAGGAGCGCCAGAGCCACTACGAGAATAAGTTCGGCATACGCTACAACGTGTCGTTCTCCGTTCAGAGCCCCGCGACCGACACCATAGCGGTAAATCCCGATAATACGCCCTTCCGCAACGACGACGGCACACTGCTCTTCCGCCCTGCGGGTCATGGTGCACTTATCACCAACCTCGATAAGCTCGATGCCGACATCATCTTCGTGAAGAACATCGACAACGTGACGACCGACGAGCGCAAGACCGACACCGTAACATTTAAGAAGGTATTGGCCGGCGAGTTGCTACGCCTTCAGGGGCGTACCTTCGAGCTCCTTCGCGCCATCGAGCGTGGCGAGGATGTCGAGGCCGAGGCTGTCGCGTTCCTTCGCGACGAGTTGTGTTGTAAGCTCCCCGAGGGTGCTTCGCGCGAGCTTATCGTTGCGACACTCGATAGGCCCATACGTGTTTGCGGCATGGTGAAGAACGAGGGCGAACCCGGTGGTGGCCCCTTCTGGGTGCGTGACGACGAGGGTCGTGAGCAGTTGCAGATTGCCGAGTCGAGCCAGATAGCAAAGGACGACATGTATCTTATGAAGGAGGCTACACACTTCAACCCCGTAGACCTCGTATGTGGCGTTAAGCGCTACGACGGCACGAAGTACGACCTCACGAAGTACACCGACCCCAAGACGGGATTCATATCGTCGAAGTCGGCAGGTGGCCGCGAGCTACGCGCACAGGAGCTTCCCGGTCTGTGGAATGGTGCCATGGCTAATTGGAACACGCTCTTTGTCGAGGTGCCCATCACGACATTCTCGCCCGTGAAGGTTGTGCAGGATTTACTCCGCCCCGAGCATCAGTAATACATAGTTAGAAGGGGTACTTCTACGCCTCAATAAAATGACGGATGGGAAATACATCAAAGTATATCCATCCGTCATTTCTCTTTGCGCATTGAGATTTTTTTGCTACATTTGTCGCGTTAAAAATATATAAGGAAGATGCGAAAGTTACGCAACATTGCAATTATCGCCCACGTAGACCATGGCAAGACCACGCTTGTGGACAAGATGATTATGCAGGGCAACCTGGTACGCGAGAATGAGCATACGGGAGGCGACCTCATCATGGACAACAACGACATCGAGCGAGAGCGCGGTATAACCATCCTCTCGAAGAACGTGTCAGTAATATATAAGGACTACAAAATCAACATCATAGACACCCCAGGCCATGCCGACTTCGGTGGCGAGGTGGAGCGCGTACTTAACATGTGCGACGGCGTGCTCCTTCTGGTCGATGCCTTCGAGGGCACGATGCCGCAGACACGCTTTGTGTTGCAGAAGGCCCTGTCGCTTGGCAAGAAGCCCATCGTTGTCATCAACAAGGTTGACAAGGAGAACTGCCGCCCCGAGGTTGTCAACGAGCAGGTCTTCGACCTCATGTTTACACTCGGAGCTACCGAGGAGCAGCTCGACTACAAGACCATCTACGGCTCTGCGAAGCAGGGATGGATGTCGCACGTGCTCTCGGAGCGCACCGACTCGATAACACCCCTCTTGGACACCATTATCGACGAGATTCCCGAGCCCGAGGTTATCGAGGGCACGGTGCAGATGCTTGTGACATCGCTCGAATACTCACCCTACGTGGGTCGTATTGCCGTGGGTAAGGTTACGCGCGGCGCTCTCACCAATGGTCAGAATGTGACACTTGCCAAGCGCGACGGCACGCTCCTTAAGACCAAGATTAAGGATCTGATGGTCTTTGAGGGTTTGGGCAAGGCTAAGGCCGAGCGCGTGGAGTGTGGCGAGATATGTGCCCTCGTGGGCATCGACGGCTTCGAGATTGGTGACACCATCTGCGACTTCACCGACCCCGAGCCCCTGCCCCCTATCGCCATCGACGAGCCTACGATGTCGATGTTGTTCACCATCAACAACTCACCCTTCTTCGGCAAGGATGGCAAGTATGTCACCTCGCGCCACATCAAGGAGCGCCTCGACCGCGAGCTGGAGAAGAACCTTGCTCTGCGCGTAGAGCCCGGACAGAATGCCGACTCGTTTGTTGTCTACGGCCGTGGCGTACTGCACCTCTCGGTATTGATCGAAACGATGCGCCGTGAGGGTTACGAGCTTCAGGTGGGCCAGCCCAAGGTTATCACCAAGATGATTGACGGCGTTAAGTGCGAGCCTGTGGAGGAGATGACGGTAGACTGCCCCGACGACTGCGCAGGTACGGTTATCGAGCTTGCCACACGCCGTAAGGGACAGCTTGTAAATATGGAGTCGGCAAACGAGCGCACACGCTTAGAGTTTCTTATTCCCTCGCGCGGCATCATAGGTCTACGCTCGACGATGATTACGGCAACGGCAGGTGAGGCCATCATGACACACCGCCTCAAGGACTTCGAGCCGTGGATGGGCGACATCGAGAACCGCACCTCGGGTGCCATCATAGCCTCGGAGACGGGCACGGCCTACGCCTACTCTATTGACAAGTTGCAGGACAGAGGCAAGTTCTTCATCTCGCCAATGGAGCAGGTATACTGCGGCCAGGTTGTAGGCGAGCACACGCGCTCGAACGACATCACCGTGAACGTGACGAAGGCCAAGCAGCTCACAAACATGCGTGCCTCGGGCTCCGACGAGAAGACATCTATCGCCCCGCCCGTGATATTCTCGCTGGAGGAGGCGTTGGAGTATATCCGCGAGGATGAGTATGTGGAGGTAACGCCCAAGTCTATACGACTGAGGAAGATACTCCTCTCGGAGGTAGACCGCAAGCGAGCATCGAAAGAGTAAATAACCAACCTAAAACTATACACAAATGGAAAAGAAAATCGGTATTGCGTGTGACCACGCTGCTTACGACCTCAAGGAGTTCCTCGTAGGCTATCTCTCGACTAAGGGCTTCGAGGTTAAGGACTTCGGTTGCCACTCTGAGGAGTCTGTCGACTACCCCGACTTTGCACACCCCCTGGCTGAGGCTATCGAGAATGGCGAGTTGGAGCGCGGTATAGGCCTATGCGGCTCGGGCGAGGGCATCTCTATGACTCTCAACAAGCACCAGGCAATACGCGCAGCCCTCTGTTGGATTCCCGAGATTGCGAAGCTCTCGCGCCAGCACAACAACTCAAACGTGCTCTGCATGCCCGCACGTTTCATCTCTAACGACGAGGCCTTGGCAATGCTCGACATCTGGCTTGAGACCGAGTTCGAGGGTGGCCGTCATCAGCGTCGCCTCGACAAGATGCCCATAGCAAAATAGTCAATATTGGTGACTAAATAGCAAAACAACCCTCATAAATGGGGGTTGTTTCTTTTATATTATAGGTGTACTTTTGTGGCGTGAAAAGATTTATTGCGATACTTGCGCTTTGCATAGCCCTGCCCGCCATGGCCCACGAGC
The DNA here is from genome assembly GCA_017451685.1 of Alistipes sp. Taxonomy (GTDB): domain Bacteria; phylum Bacteroidota; class Bacteroidia; order Bacteroidales; family Rikenellaceae; genus Alistipes. The sequence continues at coordinate 7,934 of JAFTNV010000034.1, read as the reverse complement.
CTGCGGACACGCTCCACCGCGACATCGAGCAGGTGGAGATTACTGCCTCGCTCAAGGGTGACAACGAGCGTTACATGCCCATATCGGCAACGACGATGTCGATGCTTAAGCTCGAAGAGCGCGGTGTTACATCCGTCAAGGAGCTCACGGCCTTAGCACCCAACTTCTACCAGCCCGACTACGGCTCGTCTATAACATCATCCATCTACGTGCGTGGCTTCGGCTCACGCATAGACCAGCCCGTGCTTGGCATAACGATTGATGGTGTGCCGGTGATGAATAAGAATAGTTACGACTTCGACTTCTACGACATACGTCATGTGGAGCTGCTACGTGGCCCCCAGGGTACGCTCTATGGGCGCAACACGTCGGGTGGCGTGATGAACATAACGACACTCTCACCCTTAGCATGGCAGGGACTACGCGCCATGGCCGAGTACTCGACACTCACATCCTACCGCGCCTCTGTGGCCTACTACGCCAACCCCAAGGATGACCTCGGCATATCTCTTGCCGCGGCCTTCAACCACGATGGCGGACACTTCCGCAACACCTATACCGACGAGATATGCGACCGTGGCAACAACGCATCAGCACGTCTGCGTGTGCAGTGGCAGAGGGGCGCATGGAGCTTAGACAACAGCCTCACGGCGGGATATACTAACGAGGGTGGCTACGCCTACCAGCACTACAACCCCACGACGGGCATAACCGACAATGTTGCCTATAACGACCCCTCGGGCTACGAGCGACTGACGATAAACGAGGGCTTTGTGGCGCGCCACGTGGGAGAGAAGGTTACGCTGTCGAGTGTAACAAGCTACCAGTATCTCGACGACACCATGACCCTCGACCAAGATTTCTCGCCACGCTCCATGTTCACGATGCAGCAGATGCAGCGCGAGCACACCATAACCGAGGAGATTGTCCTACGCAACACTAACCGCGACGACCGTTGGCAGTGGCTCTCGGGCGCCTTTCTCTTTGCCAAGTGGCTCGACATGTCGTCACCCGTGAGGTTTAAGGAGGATGGCATCAACGACCTGATACTCGGCAATATAAACAAGGGCATACACTCCGTATTCCCGGACAACAACATGCTCTTCGGTACGGATAACTTCGTTATTGCGAGTGAGTTCCGCATCCCCACCTACGGCGCTGCCTTATACCACCAGTCACACTATACAATTGACCGTTGGCGCTTCACGGCGGGTTTGCGCTTCGACCTCGAATACACCTCGATGGACTACAACTCCAACGCCACCGTACCCTATCGCTTCGACATGACGATGACCGACTTTAAGGACTTATACAGCGAGTTTAAGGGGCGCGAGGAGCAGCTATTCTTCGAGATACTACCCAAGGTCGCCGTGGAGTATACCACAAACATCGGCTCGGTATACGGCACTATCACGCGCGGATATAAGTCGGGAGGCTTCAACACGCAGATATTCTCCGACATCCTACAGGCGAAGATGATGAACGACATGATGGCCGACCTCGGCATCGAGCTCGACTCTGCTGTGGGTACCACTACCTACGACTCGGCTGCCGCCACGCGATATAAGCCCGAGACGAGCTGGAACTTCGAGATAGGCACACACCTTGAGCCTACAAAGGGGTTTCATTTAGACCTCGCGACATTCTGGATTGAGTGCTTCGACCAGCAGGTCACGGTGCTCCCCGCGGGTAAGAGCACAGGGCGCATGATGTCGAATGCAGCGCGTGCGCGTAGCTTCGGCGCCGAGGTGAGCGCCGAGTATGGCTATAAGGGCTTCACGCTCCGTGGCGACTATGGCTACACCAACGCCCGCTTCCGCGAGTATAACGATGGCAAGGGCGACTATGCCGGCTGTCGCATACCCTACTCGCCCGAGCATACCGCAGCCCTCGTGGCATCGTACACCTTCACCTTCGACCACCCCACCGTGCAACAGCTAACCCTCGCAGCAGACTGGCGTGGCATAGGCTCGATATATTGGAACGAGGCAAACACCCTCAGCCAGCCATTCTACATGACCCTCGGTGCGCAGGTAGCGCTACGCATGAAGCACACGACGCTGACACTCTGGGGTCGCAACCTCACGAATACCGACTATAACGTCTTCTACTTCAAGTCCGTGGGCGAGGAGTTTTACTCTAAGGGTAGACCCCTGCAAATTGGCATTAGACTAAATATTAATATATAAAGATAGAAATCAGATGAAACACCTTTTTTACTTGATGCTCAGCGCCTTGCTTTTCGTAGCATGCGAGAATGGCGAGAATAACAACCTTCCCAACAAGCCCGCAGAGAAGGGCTGCTATGCGGGTACGATGAACGTAGACCAGAACGATGGCACGATGTATACGCAGAAGGATGTCGAGGTAGACTACGAGCTCTATGGCGATGATAAGCTCAACTTTGTGATGTATAACGTGAAGTTCGCCAAGGGCATGCCCCTAAAGCTCGATATGGTTGTCGAGGGCGTAAGCTATACCGAGGAGGATGGCGTCTATACCCTCTCGGGCGAGGGCATCGTACCCTACGCCATGGGTGGCCCCTTCGAGAAGTTTACACTCACACGTCTTGTCGGCACAATCACCGACAATAAGATGACCCTCTCGTTCCTCTGCGGCGAGTACCCCGTGACCTACGAGGGCACAAGATAGTGTAGACCGTGAGTAGTGAGGGGCGAGTAATTGCTCTATATCAGATGCTTCACTTCGTTCAGCATGACACAAAAAGAGAACTTAGGGATATTAAGGAGATTAGAGAATTTAAGAAAGCGCCACCATCCTTAATTGCTATGTTCCTTAAACTCACTAATATCACTAAACACACCCCACAGAGTTGCGAGCCTAATTTCTTGTCAGAGTGGTGTTAATGTGGCGCTGCGCCGCTATCACAAGAAAATTTTTGACTTTTAGTGGAGTAGATTTAGTCTATCGTAATAAGAAACCTCTTGGGATAGTACTTGACGTACAGCCCAAGAGGTTTTGTTTAGAATGGGCTAAAGATGCCCAATAAAATCGAAAATTAATTACTCGAATGAGTGAATAACAACACCCGAACGCAACTTAGGCTCAAACCATGTAGTCTTGGGAGGCATGATGTTACCCGTGTCGGCGATGTCGAAGAGCTGCTGCATAGATACGGGATACAATGCGAAGGCAACCTTCATCTCGCCGCTGTCTACGCGCTTCTGCAACTCGCCCAAGCCGCGGATACCGCCAACGAAGTCGATACGCTTAGAGGTGCGGAGGTCAGCGATACCGAGAACCTTATCCAAAACGAGGTTCGAGAGGACTGATACATCGAGGACACCGATAGGATCGTTGTCGTCGTAAGTACCCTGCTTTGCGGTCATCGAGTACCACTCACCGTCGATGTACATCGCGAAGTTGTGCAATGCGTTGGGAGTGTAAATCTCGGCACCCTTCTTCTCAACAACGAAGTTCTCCTCAATAGCCTTCAAGAACTCCTCCTTAGAGAGGCCGTTGAGATCCTTCACTACGCGGTTGTAGTCGATAATGCGAAGGTGCGATGCGGGGAACGTAACAGCCAAGAAGAAGCAGTACTCCTCGTCGCCCGTGTGGTTGGGGTTCTTCGATGCGCACTCCTGACCTACACGTGCAGCAGCAGCTGTACGGTGGTGGCCATCGGCAACATACAACGCGGGGATACCCTTGAAGAGCTCCGTGATGCGGTCGTTGGTCTCCTTCGAGCGGATAACCCACATGTGGTGGCCAAAGCCATCCTCAGCAACGAAGTCGTAGTCCGCCTCGTGCTCTGCAACCCACTTAGAGATGATAGCATCAATCTCTGCATGGTCGGGATATGCGAAGAATACGGGCTCGATGTTCGCCTTCTGGTTGCGCACGTGAATCATGCGATCCTCCTCCTTATCTACGCGCGTAAGCTCATGCTTCTTGATAGCGCCCGAGAGGTAGTCCTCATAGTGGCAGCACATGGCGATACCGTACTGCGTGCGGCCATTCATCGTCTGAGCGTAGATGTAGTAGTACTCCTCGTCATCCTGAGCCAACCAGCCCTTCTCCTTCCATAGGCGGAAGTTCTCCATAGCCTTCTCGTAAGCCTCCGTTGAGTGCTCATCAGCGATGGGGTCGAAGTCAATCTCGGGCTTGATGATGTGGAGCAACGAGCGCTCGCCAGCCTCAGCCTTAGCCTCTACCGAGTTAAGTACGTCGTAGGGGCGTGATGCTACCTCCGATGCCAACTCCTTCGGAGGACGAATACCCTTAAAGGGCTTAATTCTTACCATAGTAGTATAGTTTTAGCTTGGTTTATTTAGTCTTTGTAAGGGTGCCAAGTATTTCATTGACACCCTAAATTTGTTATCAGCGATGCTGATAAATGTAATAAGTAATATTGTTGAACTATTTTGAAGCCGGTCGAGCCGGATGCCAAAAGAGCCAACAAGATTATTTATTAACCTGGAAGCGGCGGTTACCGTTCACGAAGAAATCCACAATCTGACGAGCCGCAGCAAGACCAGCATTTACGTTAGCCTCAGCAGTCTCAGCACCCTGCTTCTTGGGAGTGCCGAAGTAGCGCTTGCCAAACTTCTCAGCATATACATCCTTAGCATCGGGAGCGATGTCGGTGATGTACTTGAGATCCTCGCGCTCCTCCATAGCCTTCATAAGACCCTCCTCGTTGATCACCTCCTTACGTGCGGTGTTCACGAGAGTTGCACCCTTAGGCATAGACATAGCGAGGTCGTAGCCGATAGAGCCCTTAGTCTCAGCTGTTGCGGGGATGTGGAGTGAGAGGTAGTCGGCAGCAGCGTAGAGCTCAGCAATAGAGTTCATCTTCTTCACGCCGTCACGTTCGAATACAGCCTCATCAGTGATGAAGGGGTCGTAAGCGATAACATTCATACCGAGAGCCTTACCCTTCAAGCCTACCAAGCGACCTACGTTACCGTAAGCGTGGATGGCGAGAGTCTTACCCTGAAGCTCAGAGCCTGTGCCGGGGTTGAACTGGTTACGAGCCATGTAAACCATCATGCCGAGAGCGAGCTCTGCAACGGCGTTAGAGTTCTGACCGGGGGTGTTCATAACAACTACGTTCTTAGCTGTTGCAGCAGCGAGGTCCACGTTGTCGAAGCCAGCACCTGCGCGAACAACAATCTTAAGCTGCTTGGCAGCCTCGATAACCTCAGCCGTAACCTTATCGCTGCGGATGATAAGAGCATCAACATCGGCTACTGCGGCCAAAAGCTCAGCCTTGTCGGCATACTTCTCAAGACGTACTACCTCGTAGTTAGCCTCCTTCAAGATTGACTCGATACCCTCAACTGCGGTCTTTGCAAAGGGCTTCTCGGTTGCAATAAGTACCTTCATAATAGGTCTATTCTTATTTTTAATGTTTGTTAATTATAGCGGCCACCCGACCCGAAGATCGGGCGACCACCCTAATGTTTAATTTATTCTCTTAGCGATTACTTGTGAAGCTCCTCGAACTCCTTCATGCAAGCTACCAAAGCCTCTACAGACTCCTTGGGGCAAGCGTTGTAGATAGACGCACGGAAACCACCTACTGAACGGTGACCCTTGATACCTACCATACCACGCTCCTTAGCGAACTCCATGAACTCCTTCTCGAACTCCTCCTTGCCGGGAGCCATAACGAAGCATACGTTCATCAACGAACGATCCTCCTTAGCAGCAGTACCTACGAACATAGAGTTGCGGTCGATCTCGTTGTAGAGCAACTCAGCCTTCTCCTTGTTCATCTTGTACATAACCTCTACGCCACCAAGCTCCTTAACCCACTTCAAGGTCTGGTACATAACGAAGATGGGGAATACGGGAGGTGTGTTGAACATCGAGCGGTTGCGAGCCTCCTCGGGATAGTGTGTAGAGTAGTCAACCATGGTCTGAAGCTTACGACCTGACTGGCCGAGAAGATCCTTGCGGATGATTACAAAGGTAACACCTGCGGGGCCTACGTTCTTCTGAGCACCACCATAGATCATACCATACTTCTTGATGTCAATGGGACGAGACATGATGTCTGATGACATGTCGGCAACCAATGTTACGGGCGAGTCGATATCCTCGTGAATCTCGGTACCGTAGATTGTGTTGTTAGTAGTGATGTGGAAGTAGTCCGCATCGGTAGGAATAGTATAGTTCTTAGGAATGTAGCTGTAGGTCTTGTCCTCAGAAGAAGCAACAACCTCTACATCGCCGTAGAACTTAGCCTCCTTGATAGCCTTCTTAGCCCATACGCCGGTCTGCAAGTAAGCAGCCTTAGTCTTGAGAAGGTTAGCGGGAACCTCAAAGAACTGAGTTGAAGCACCACCACCAAGGAAGAAGATAGCATACTCCTCAGGAATGTTGAGGAGGTCGCGCCAGAGCTGCTCAACCTCAGCCATCACGCGCTCCCAGCCGGGAGTACGGTGCGAGATCTCAAGGATACCGATACCGGTGTTGTCGAAGTCACGGATAGCCTCGATAGCTGCCTCTACGGCCTGGCGGGGAAGTACGCAGGGACCTGCGTTGAAATTGTGTTTCATAAGTTTTAAGCGTTTAATAAGTTTGTATTGGTAAATAAAAAATTGTCTATTCCATTCGCCACGTGCCACTTACGCACTCGCGTAACATAGGCACACATCTATAGTCACACAAAGATAATCATTTTTTATGATTTGCAAAAATAAAACGCCTATTTTTTCACCCGAGGGGCATTTTGGCGGGGCTGGAGGCCTTTTTAATAGGGAGTTTCGATGGTTAATATGCGGCCCTATGTGTTTCTATACGATTGCCGCGAAGAACAAAAATATCGAAACTCACAGGGACTCATAGGAACCCATAGGGCCTCATAAAAACTCGTTACCCGCAAGGCAACGCAGTTGCCCGTCTTTGCCCGTAAACAACGCCAAACAAAAAAGGCCTGCGACACATCGCAGACCCAAGTGGAGGTGGCGGGAACTGAACCTAACCTCCTTATGCCATTGATATCCTTAATATTTCAAACTACTATTTAACAATTGGTCTCAGATTTGACCAATTGACAGCATACCCTATATATTATATAGCAAACTCCTTCTTTAATCGTTTAATGGTGCTTTCAGATACATCAGTAAGTTTGGCTACCTTTCGTATTGGATAGCACGCTCTCAAAAGTTTGAGCACCTCCTTGTATTCTTCTTTCTTGGTTTCAATGGGCTTGCGATAACCGACCTTACGACCAAGACCTGATTTGCCTGTTGCTGCAAGGTTCTTCTCTATATAGACCTTTCTACCCGATTGTAAGCGATATTGTATGTTCTCTCGCTCCATTTGAGCACAAGTGCCAAGGACAGCAATCATAATAGTGAGGTAAGGGTTCTCTTTGCTGTCAGCACCATAGATAGAGATGCCCTCTTTCTGAAAATAGATATTTAGGTGGTTCTCCTTTGCGAAGCGGATGTTGGCAAGGACTTCATCTACATTTCTACCAAGACGACTTAACTCCGATAGCAACAGCACATCTATCTTCTCATCTATGCAGTATGTCAGACATTCTTGGAGGACGGGGCGTTCGTGGTTTTTCTTTGCTCCGCTGATATGCTCTTCAAATGTCTTGCATATAGTCATCCCATTCTTGTTTGCGTAATCTGTTAGGTCTATTACTTGTCGTTCTGTGCTCTGTCTTTCTCCTGTTGAAGATACACGAGCGTATATCACTGCTGTTTTCATATCTTTCAAATCATTATTGGGTTCAATCTGTTGTTGTGTTCAATTATGTATTATTCGTTCATTTTGACTTATCGTTTCTTGCGGTCATATCTAACAAAGATGTAAGTATCCGATCAAGTACATTAATATATATGAAGGAGATAGAAAATACACCTAAATTTTGTAGAATGGGAAATAATTACTACATTTGATGAGAAAATACGGGCTATAGATATATAGTCATCTGCTGTTTGTCGATTCGG
>JAFTNV010000033.1 GCA_017451685.1 Alistipes sp. | reverse complement strand
GACAATATGAAAGACGCATATACGCATCTTTTTGCGGCTTAATCCAAAATATAACCAAAATTATCGCTCGTCTATCTCAATCATACCCCCCCCCAAAAAAAAAGAGCCTGCCTAACTTTTTGCATTGTTAGACAGGCCCATTTTTTATGTGTTGGGATTTAAGCCTACTCCGCCATCGCTTCCTGGCGGATGATGATATGGTCGCTCTTCGAGAAGGTGCTGGCCGAGAGCGAAGCATCGCGGCTATGGCCCGTGTTGTTGGGCTGCACCCTGATAAGAATCGCCGAATCCCACTTCGCAAGAGCGCGCGTAGCCTCCGCCTCGCGGTCGTACTCGTTGATGACCATAACAATCTCTATCCACTCATCTTTTTCTACCGGCAGTAGGTCGCCATTCTCGTCCTGCACAAAGTCGCTACTCTCATGCAGTGAGGCATTATCTATGCCCGTAGAGTTTACCGGAACGTAGAACTCGCCACCCTCAGCAGGCACTGTCATCTGATCCTCGTAGAAGGCGATATAGGCTTTGTCCATATCCAGCTCAACAATAACCTCCTCGCAACCCACAGCCGCGAACATAGCCACGGCCGTAATAATAAATAATACTCTTTTCATAATCCCGATACTTATTTTATATACTACTCCTCGCGTCCGGCCTGATGTATCGCCACATCGACGCTATACTCACCATACGACAGCACGACCGTAGTCTCACGTGCACCGCCCTCGTTGGGTGCAACATCAAATGTTACAGAAAAGTCTTCGTTGCTACTGATGTTCTCCACCCACGCTGCCGAGCACTCCACCGTAGCCTTGATGGGCACAGGCGAGAAGCGCGTGGTATCATCATCTGCACTCACGTACTCATAGCTTATGACTCCCTCGCCACCCTCGGCAGCAAACTCCATCACCGATTCCGACAGCAACTTAATCTTGGGGTTGCTATTGTCTATCTTGTACTCGTCCGGCTTGTCACACCCCGTAGCGACAATCGCTACAGCCAACAGGGCTGCAAAAATCTTAGATACTCTCATAATAGTGTTGTTTTGATTATTGATATAAATGTGATTGTTTCCTGACGCAAAATTACGCCCACAATCTGCCGTAGCCAAATTTTCGAGCATCGTATTTTTCAGCGACACCCATCATAACACACTGATAATCAGCATGCTGAAAAAGTTATTTTGGCTAATTTTTCATAGTGCTGATTATCAACGAGTTACAAGAGTACCAAAATAGAGATGCTGAAATAATGAATAACAACCACTAAATCAGTAATTTAGCCGGCTTAATGGTCAAAAAAAGAGATTGCGGGTATACTTTTATATACCCGCAATGGTTTTATGGTTATATTTTCGAGAATGTTGGCGATGCCTAATTCGAGAAGCGTAGGCCGTCGTCGTCGGCATCAATCGTGATAGGCGTGGTGCGGTCGATGGCGCCCGCGAGGATACGCTTCGAGAGCGTATTCACCACCTCGCGCTGTATGGTACGCTTGATAGGTCGCGCACCATAGGTGGGGTCGAAGCCCGCATCGGCGATATGGCGACGTGCCGCAGAGGTGTAGACAAGCTCGATGCCATTCTCGCGAAGCAGCCTCTGCACCTCGCGGAGTTGTATATCGACAATCATCTCGATGCTCTTTCTGCCCAGAGGCTCGAACATCACAATCTCGTCGATACGGTTTAGGAACTCGGGCTTAAGTTGCTGCTTAAGCATCTCGATGACCTCCGCCTTAACGCTCTCAACAACCTCAGCCGTGGGCTCATTGCCCGCCTCGGCAAAACGCTCAGCGACGATATGCGAGCCCATATTCGAGGTCATGATGACTATCGTATTACGAAAGTCGACGGTGCGTCCCTTATTATCCGTCAGGCGACCATCGTCAAGCACCTGCAACAGGATATTAAAGACATCGGGGTGGGCCTTCTCTATCTCGTCGAGCAACACCACCGAGTAGGGCTTACGACGCACAGCCTCGGTAAGTTGTCCGCCCTCATCGTATCCCACATATCCCGGAGGCGCACCCACGAGGCGCGATACGGAGTGGCGCTCCTGATACTCCGACATATCAATACGTGTGAGCATCGTGTCGTCGTTGAACAAGAACTCCGCAAGAGCCTTCGCAAGCTCCGTCTTACCCACACCCGTAGTACCGAGGAAGATAAACGAGCCTATGGGTCTACGGCCATCCGACAGTCCGGCACGCGAGCGGCGTACGGCATCCGACACCACCTCGATAGCCTCATCCTGCCCTACTACCCTACGATGCAGCTCCGCCTCCATATTGAGAAGCTTCTCGCGCTCCGAGGCAAGCATACGCTTCACAGGTATACCCGTCCAGCGCGATACCACCTCGGCGATATCCTCTGCATCGACCTCCTCCTTAATCATTGCTGTATCGGACTGCAAGCGCAGCTCCTCCTCGAGGGTTGCCACACGCCTCTCAAGCTCGACGATAGTGCCATAGCGCAGCTCTGCCACACGGCCATAGTCGCCCGCACGCTCCGCCTGCTGCGCCTCAATCTTGGCGCTCTCGATACCCTCCTTCGCCTTCTGCAGCTCGGCGAGGCGGTCGCGCTCCGACTGCCACTTAGCCCTGAGTGCCGAGCACTCGGCCTTACGCTCCGCAATGTCGGCATCGAGGCGTGCGATGCGCTCCTTGTCACCCTCACGGCGTATCGCCTCGCGCTCAATCTCGAGCTGACGTATGTGGCGGTCGAGGTTGTCTATCTCCTCGGGCACGGAGTTCATCTCGAGGCGCATGCGTGCTGCCGCCTCATCGACAAGGTCTATGGCCTTATCCGGGAGGAAGCGGTCGGTGATATAGCGGTGCGAGAGCTCCACCGAGGCCACGATAGCCTCATCCTTGATACGCACGCGGTGGTGGTTCTCGTAGCGCTCCTTAAGGCCTCGCATGATAGATATAGCATCCTCCATCGAGGGCTCGGCAACCAACACCTTCTGGAAACGGCGCTCCAAGGCCTTATCCTTCTCGAAGTACTTCTGGTACTCGTCGAGCGTCGTGGCACCTATGGTGCGCAGCTCGCCACGCGCCAACGCGGGCTTGAGGATATTGGCAGCATCCATCGCGCCATCGCTCTTGCCGGCACCTACGAGGGTGTGTATCTCGTCGATGAAGAGCAACACACGGCCATCGGCCGAGGTCACCTCCCTGACTACAGCTTTTAATCGCTCCTCGAACTCGCCCTTATACTTAGCACCTGCAATGAGGGCACCCATGTCGAGCGAGTAGATAATCTTATCCTTCAAGTTCTCGGGCACATCGCCATTGATGATACGGTGGGCTATGCCCTCGGCAATGGCGGTCTTACCCACGCCCGCCTCACCCACGAGGATGGGGTTGTTCTTCGTGCGTCGCGAGAGTATCTGGAGCACACGACGTATCTCCTCATCACGACCAATGACGGGGTCGAGCTTACCGCTACGCGCACCGTCGTTGAGGTTTATGGCGTACTTACCTAAAGCATCGAACTCCACCTCGTCGGTTGCTGAGTCTATGGTCTGACCCTTGCGAAACTCGCGTATTGCAGCGATGACCTGCTCCTCCGTAACACCTGCACGACGTAGTATGTCGCGTGCCGACGAGCGCTCCTTGGCCATGGCTGCGACGATGTGCTCCACCGAGGCGTAGCGGTCGGAGAGCGTGCGCGTGAGGTCTACGGCACGCTGCACCACGGCCGATGCCTCGCGCGAGAGATATACGTTATCCTCGCCACCCTCGACACGCGGGAGATGGGCGAGCGCCTCGTCTACCTCCTTGCGTAGCGTGGCTATCGTTACACCCACGCGGCTAAGGAGATAGCTGCCCACGGAGTTATCGTCGGCAATAGCTGCATGGAGGATATGCAGCGGCTCTACGGCCTGCTGCTTGTTTTGGCGCGCTGTGGCCATTGCGCTCTGCAACAGCTCCTGCGCCTTGATTGTTAGGGTGTTAATGTTCATATACTTATTGTTTTGGTTTTCCCGAACAACGGACAAAAGCCCTGCCACACAACAGCGGCAGGAAAACATGTCACGCATGAAAGACAAAACGACACAACGAAGAAGCTGTCACGCGACATAATGACGGCAGAGGGGAACTATTTGTCAGACTAGCACGACTAATTTCTTGTCAGAGTGGTACAGTAGTGGCGCTGACACGAAAAATCCCGGATAGGACATACTTGAGTATTTCCTATTCGGGATTTTGACTGAGGTGCCGAAGTAGGCCCCTTATCACAACAAATTACTTTGTGCGGTTGATGTAAGAGTTATAACGCCACTTAGCATTCTCCTCTGCCGCCTCGAAGAGCTGCTCCGCCTCGGCGGGGAAGGCCTTCTTAAGTGAGGTGTAACGCACCTCCTTCATAAGGAAGTCGCGGAACTTCGTCCAGTCGGGCTCCTTAGAGTCCATAACGAAGGGGTTCTTACCCTCTGCCTCGAGCTGAGGATTGTAGTGCCAGAGGTGCCAGTAGCCACACTCAACAGCCTGCTTACCTACGGTCTGCGTGCGTGTCATACCACCCTTAATGCCGTGGTTGATACAGGGGGCATAGGCGATGATGAGCGACGGGCCGGGATATGCCTCAGCCTCCTTCAAGACGTTGAAGAGCTGCTGCTGCGAAGCACCGATAGACACCTGAGCAACATATACATAGCCGTAGGTCATGGCGATAGCACCGATATCCTTCTTGCGGATGCGCTTACCCGCCGAAGCGAACTTGGCAACAGCACCCACAGGCGTAGACTTTGACGACTGACCACCCGTATTAGAGTATACCTCCGTATCGACGATAAGGATGTTGACATCCTCACCCGAGGCGAGCACGTGGTCTACACCACCGAAGCCGATGTCGTAGCCCCAGCCGTCACCACCGATGATCCACTGCGACTTCTTAACGAGCCAGTCCTTATACTCAAGGATGGTCTTGCAGTAGCTGCAGTCGCAAGCCTCAACCAACGGAAGGAGACGTGCCGTAACCTCTGCCGACTTAGCAGCAAGCTGGCGCGCATCGATCCACTCCTGCATCGTAGCCTTAAGCTCCTCGGAGCAGCACGAGCACTCGGCGATAGCCTTGCGCATAACATCCTCCAAGCCCTGGCGTACCTTCTCAACACCGATACGCATACCGAGGCCGAACTCTGCGTTGTCCTCGAACAACGAGTTAGCCCACGCGGGGCCCTGACCCTTAGCATTTGTGCAGTAGGGCGTCGAGGGTGCCGAGCCTGAGTAGATAGAGGTACAACCCGTAGCGTTAGCAACCATCATGCGGTCGCCAAAGAGCTGCGTGATAGCCTTGATATAGGGTGTCTCACCACAACCGGCACATGCACCCGAGAACTCGAACAGAGGCTGTGAGAACTGCAAGTTCTTAACCGACTTGGTCTTATCGACATACTCCTTATAGCCAATGTTCTTCGTAACGTAGTCCCAATTCTTAGCCTCCTTAAGCTGCTCGGCCAAGGGGCGCAACTCCAAGGCCTTATCCTTCGCGGGACATACATCCACACAGTTGTTACAGCCCGTACAGTCCATAGGCGACACCTGTATGCGGAACTTCAGTGACTTTGTCTCGCCCAAGCCCTGCTTCCACTCCAAGCCCGAAGCTGTAGCCTCCTCCTCGGTAGCGAGGAAGGGACGGATAGCAGCATGAGGACATACGTAGGCACACTGGTTACACTGTATACAGTTGTCAATCTTCCACATGGGCACGCTCGTGGCGATACCGCGCTTCTCGTATGCTGCGGTGCCGTTATCCCACGTGCCATCCTCGCGGCCGTTGAATGCCGAGACGGGGAGAAGGTCGCCCTTAAGCGCATCGATAGGCTCGCACACCTCGCGAACAAAGGCGGGAACAGATGAGTCTACGGCGTGTGCCGACTCCTTAACCTCGATATTTGCCCACTCGGCGGGGACATCCACCTTAACAACAGCCTCACAGCCGGCATCTACGGCGGCATAGTTCATATTCACGATGTCCTCACCCTTATTGCCATACGACTTGTAGATGGCCTTCTTCATCTCCTCGACAGCCTTCTCAATAGGTATGATGTCGGCAATCTTGAAGAACGCAGCCTGCATGATGGTGTTGGTACGTGAGCCAAGGCCGAGGTCGGCAGCAATCTTCGTGGCATTGATGATGTAGAAGTTGATGTCCTTCTTCGCGAGGTACTGCTTCATGTGGTCGGGCAGTGTGCGGCACGTAGTCTCAACATCGTTAACAGAGTTGAGAAGGAACGAGCCACCACGCTTCAAGCCCTTCAACACATCGTACTTATCCACGTACGAGGGCACGTGGCACGCCACGAAGTCGGGCGTGGTGACAAGGTAGGGCGACGTGATGGGGTTATCGCCAAAGCGCAAGTGCGACGAGGTGTAACCTCCCGACTTCTTCGAGTCGTACGAGAAGTATGCCTGGCAATACTTATTCGTAGAGCCACCGATAATCTTGATAGAGTTCTTGTTAGCACCCACCGTACCATCAGAGCCAAGGCCGAAGAACAACGCCTCGAAGGTACCCTCCTTGGCCATAGATATCTCCTTGCCTACGGGTAGCGACAACATCGTAACGTCGTCGTTGATACCTACCGTGAAGTGGTTCTTGGGCTCCTGAGCCTCGAGGTTAGCAAAGACGGCCAACATCTGTGCGGGCGTGGTGTCCTTAGACGAAAGACCATAGCGACCACCGATGATCATAGGACGGCTCTCCACCTCGTAGAAGGCATCGCGGATGTCGAGCAAGAGAGGCTCGCCATTCGAGCCGGGCTCCTTCGTGCGGTCGAGCACGCAGATGCGCTTAACGCTCTTGGGTAGCACGTTGAAGAGGTACTTCGCCGAGAAGGGACGGTAGAGGTGCACGGTGATGACACCCACCTTCTTGCCCTGGGTGCGGAGGTAGTCTACGCACTCCTTGATGGTCTCCGTAACCGAGCCCATGGCGATGATGATGTTCTCAGCCTCGGGGTCACCATAGTAGGTGAAGGGCTTATACTCGCGACCCGTGATTGTCGAAATCTGAGCCATAGCCTCAGCAACCATGTCGGGCACGGCGTTGTAGAACTTATTCGATGCCTCGCGTGTCTGGAAGTAGATGTCGGGGTTCTGCGCCGTACCACGTGTCACGGGGCGCTCGGGGTTGAGAGCACGGTGACGGAAGGCACGCAACGCCTCGCGGTCGAACATAGCGCCGAGCGATGCCTCGTCGATAAGCTCGATCTTCTGTATCTCGTGCGAGGTGCGGAAGCCGTCGAAGAAGTGAACGAAGGGTATGCGAGCCTTGAGTGCCACGATGTGTGCAACACCTGCGAGATCCATAACCTCCTGCACAGACGATGTTGCGAGCATGGCGAAGCCCGTCTGACGTACGGCCATGACATCCTGGTGGTCGCCAAAGATTGAGAGCGACTGCGCTGCAAGAGCACGTGCTGACACGTGGAATACGCCGGGGAGCAACTCACCCGAAATCTTGTACATATTGGGAACCATCAGCAGCAAGCCCTGCGATGCTGTGAACGTAGATGTTAGAGCACCGCTCTGCAACGAGCCGTGCACGGCGCCGGCAGCGCCAGCCTCAGACTGCATCTCGACCACCTTCACCGTGTCACCAAAAATGTTCTTTTTGCCCTGTGCCGACCACTCGTCGACAAGCTCTGCCATCGTTGATGAAGGTGTGATGGGATAGATGGCCGCTACCTCCGAGAACATATACGCGATATGCGCTGCGGCGTAGTTACCATCACATGTAATAAATCTCTTCTCTGCCATATATTTCAACTTTAGATAATTATTTCTTTCGTCACCATCTACCCCGTAGGGGTAATATATATGTTACGACATCAAAATCCTTGCCCGAGCACAACAGCATGACATGCTACTCCGCGACAAAAATCGGGGCAAAGGTACGTATTTCGATTGAAAAATCATAGCATTTTCGCTGTTAACTTTTTAACACTGACGATTGTATGTTTTTATGGCTGAGCAGCAGTGGGGTAGATTGTTCTATTTCGCGCACGGCGGGCACACAAAAGAAAGGGCGTGTCTAACAAGTTTTTTAGACACGCCCTTTTTGTTAGAAGTTGTATAACAAGAGGGATTTCAAGGCTTGCGTAGCCCGAAAAAGCGCAGTTTACTCGGCGTAAATGAGCATTTTGAGGGCAAGCGTAACGCAGAAATCACCTTGTTAGACGGCTTCTCACACTTAAAGGGCTCGCGATTTAGTACCAATCATCATCGCTCCAATCGTCATCCATAAAAGCCTCCTCAAAGGCCTCCTCCAGACCTCCGATCAACAGCAAGCCCAAAGTTGACTCCTCCAACATTGCATCGGCAATCTTCGTCTCCTCCTTATCGAGTTCATCATACCACTCGAAGAACTCCTCCATAAGTCGCTCACCCTTAGCATCATTCTCATCTGCAATGGCCTCGACGATATTCTTCTCGAAGTAGTCCAGCTTCTCCTTCACCTTCTCCTCCTTTGAGGTACACGAGATAACCGACACGCTCAGAACCACGGCAAACAAGCCTAATAAAAATCTCTTCATAACATAAAAGTTTTAATAGTTAATAAAATATGGAAGTTTACATTCTTGCTCAAGACATAATCTACTGTTGCTCCTCCTCGGCATCTGCATCAACATCTGCCTCGGTATCGTCATCGGTATATGTTCCGACCAAGACAAGTGCAAAAAGTATGATTACTGCGGCTATCACAAAGCCCCACCAAGGCATATCGAACAGCAGCCCCATAATAAAGCCGGCAAATGCCATCAACGCAGCAATACCGAAATGTCGCAAGAGTGACTTTGTAGGAGCAACTATAGGAGCCGCGAACTCACCCTCGGGGATAAGCGTGCGATTGAGGTTCATGGCTCCCATAACCGCTATGCCTATAAGTAGCGGATAGAACAACAGTATATCTATAAGGCTGTCAACGATATCGGCGCCCTCCATATCGCTGTAATTCTCATTAAAGAAGCAGAGACACTAGTGTCCACTAAAAAAGTGGACGATTAAAAATTAAATAAATTTGGTTCACTAGAACCGAATCGTTCATTGACATTGTTGATATTTGATTTGTCGAAGAGGTCTCTCAAATGAGTTTTATCAGTAAGTGAGATTCCG
>JAFTNV010000032.1 GCA_017451685.1 Alistipes sp. | reverse complement strand
TCATTTTCAACCTTTACAACATTAAAGGCTGTAAGCATATCGGTTGGTAGCATCAAGCTTACCAGGGAGAGTAGTATATCTGTATTCATAATACAAAGATACTATTTTTTTATTTCCCCCCCACCTCTTTTCGGGTGTCCCAAACAACAACCGACCATAGACAAGTCTGCCGAGGTGCAACAAGCTGAACGAGTGCCTTTATCAAACGAAACAAGCGACCCGAACAGGTCGCTTGTGAAGTGCGGATAAAGGGACTCGAACCCCCACGCCTCTCGGCATCAGATCCTAAGTCTGACGTGGCTACCAATTACACCATATCCGCAGGATCCATGCTCCTCGACAGCCGTCGAGAAGGCTCAACCATGCGCCTCATCGGGCAGGTTTTGCGGTGCAAAGGTATAAACTTTTTTGTAATATCCACCATATTATTACACTTTTTCGCATAATTTTATCTATTTTTGTATCTTGAACGCATAGCCACAGTGTGTGGCTACGTAGCGACAAACTAAACAACGAGGATTATGCCCAAGACCATAACACTGCAACTATCGCCCAAGCAGGCGGCCGACGAGAAGTTTTACATAGCACGTGCTGCCGAGCGCCTCGGCATACGTCAGAGCGACATAGCCCTCGCGCGTGTCGTCAAGCGCTCGATAGATGCTCGTCAGCGTATGGCCAAGGTAAACCTCTCGTTGGAGGTATACATCGACACCGAGCCGCAGCCCGCACCCCTACACTTCGACTACCCCGCGGTAGACACCGGCACGGAGGTCATCGTCGTAGGCTCTGGCCCCGCGGGGTTGTTCGCCTCGCTACGACTCATAGAACTCGGCTTCAAGCCCATACTCTTGGAGCGCGGCAAGGCGGTACTCTCGCGCAAGCACGACATCGCGCAGATAAACCGCGGTGGCGACATTAACCCCGACTCGAACTACGCCTTTGGCGAGGGTGGCGCAGGCACCTTCTCCGACGGCAAGCTCTTCACGCGCAGCAAGAAGCGTGGCGACTACAACAAGGCGCTACAGACGCTCGTATGGCATGGTGCCAACCCCACCATCCTCTACGAGGCACATCCTCATATCGGCACCGACAAGCTGCCACGCATCATATCGAACATCTGTCGCACCATAACCGAGCATGGCGGCAAGGTGCTCTTCGAGAGCCGTGTCACGGGCTTCGTGCTCAAGCATGGGCGCATCACGGGCGTGAAGGTTGGCGACAACACCATCGAGGGTGCTGCCGTGGTGCTTGCCACGGGACACTCCGCGCGCGACATATACGAGCTTCTCCACGCCTCGGGCATAGCCATCGAAGCCAAGCCCTTCGCCATGGGTGTGCGCATAGAGCACCCGCAGAGGCTCATTGACAGCATACAGTATCACCGCGAGGAGCGTGGCGAGTGGCTCCCCGCAGCAAGTTACTCGCTCGTAAGCCAGGAGGCGGGGCGCGGCGTCTACTCCTTCTGCATGTGTCCGGGAGGATTTATCGTACCCGCGATGACGGACACCAACCAGTCGGTCGTCAATGGCATGTCGCCAAGTGGTCGTAACTCGGCATTTGCCAACTCGGGCCTCGTCACAGAGGTGCGCCTCGAGGACTTTGCCCACCTCAAGGCTGAGTGGGGCGAGCTCGCAGGACTACGCTACCAGCAGCAGTTCGAGGAGCTGGCACGCCTACATAGTGGCGACAGGCAGGTGGCACCCGCACAGCGCGTGTCGGACTTCGTCTATGGCCGCACGTCGCACACCCTACCCCGCACATCGTACATCCCCGGCCTCACGGCCTCGCGCTTAGATAAGTGGATGCCCGAGGTCATCGGCGAGCGCCTACGTAGCGGCATCGCCACCTTCGGGCGCAAGATGAAGGGCTTCGTCTCGGACGAGGCTATCGTCGTGGGCGTGGAGTCGCGCACATCGACACCCGTGCGCATACCTCGCGACCCCGAGACGCTGATGCACACCGAGGTGGAGGGTCTCTTCCCCGCGGGCGAGGGCGCAGGATATGCCGGAGGCATAGTCTCGGCAGCGCTCGACGGCGAGCGCATAGCCGATGCTGTGGCTCGCTACTGCAAGGTGCATAACTTTTAACCACTGACCGCGGTGTCGCCCTTAGCCATCATACTCACCCTCGCGCTATATGTAGCGCTCCTGTTCGTCGTGGCGTGGCGCTCCGCGCGCAACGTGACAGCAAAGAGCTTCTTCACCGGTGGGCGCTCAACACCACGTGCCGTGGCAGCCATTGCCATGGTGGGCGCTGCCATGTCGGGCGTGACGTATATCTCGGTGCCGGGCTCCGTAGCCACAGACGGCTTCTCCTACCTCCAGACATGTATGGGCTTCGTCGTAGGTTACATCATCATCGCCTACATCCTTATCCCGCTATATTTTCGTCTTGGCGTAGTGTCGCTATACGAATACTTGGACCACCGCTTCGGCATCGTGGCACACCGCACGGGGGCGTGGTTCTTCTTCATCTCGAAGATAGCCTCGGCATCGCTTCGCGCATACGTTATCTGCGTGGTATTACAGGGGTTGCTGTACGATGTCTACGACATCCCGTTTGCAGTGAATGCTGCCGTGATGATGTCGCTCGTATGGCTCTATACGCGCCGTGGTGGTGTGAGGTCGGTGGTGTGGGTCGAGATGCTTAAGACGTGCATCATGATTACGAGCATCGTGCTCTGCATCGCGTATGTCGTCGATGCCCTCAATATGGATATCTCTACGGCCGTGGCATCAATACGCGATAGTCGCTACGCCGAGGTCTTCTTCTTCGACAACCCGCTCGATGGGCGCTACTTCTGGAAGCAGTTCCTCGCGGGCATATTCCTCGTTGTGGCGATGACGGGCCTCGACCAGGATATGATGCAGACGATGCTCTCGTGTCGCTCGCGCCGTGACGCACAGCGCAGCATGATGACCTCCATCGTCATTCAGGTTGCCGTCATCACGCTCTTCCTCACACTCGGTGCGCTCCTATATATGTATGTCGACAGTCGCAATGTCGCCATCACGCGCGGTGACGACCTCTTCGGCCTTGTTGCTACGCAGTGTGGGCTGCCGATGGTTGTGGGCGTGGCCTTTATCCTCGGCCTCGTAGCCTCGACATACTCATCCGCAGGCTCGGCACTAACAGCCTTAACAACATCGCTCACGCTCGACATACTGCGCAGTGATAAAGATGGCAACATCGAGCATACACGCCAATGGGTGCACACGCTTATTGCCGCGATGATGACACTCATAATCATCACGTTCCACCACGTGAGCACGGCGGGTGCCATAACCCTCATCTTCACGATGGCGAGCTATACGTATGGCCCGCTTCTCGGCCTCTTCATCTTCGGCCTCGCCACACGCCGTAGGCCCAACCCTCGCGCCATACCCATCATTGCCCTTGCAGCACCCACGCTAAGCTACATCGTTGCCACAAACTCTGCTGTGTGGCTTGCGGGCTACACCTTCAGCTACGACATCCTTATCCTAAATACAGCCATCACCCTCCTCGGCCTGTGGCTCACATCGCGCAAGCAGATGGACAAATAAAGAGATAGAGGCCAACCCACAGGGTCAGCCTCTATACTTCTAATTATCAGCTATACTACAACTCCTTGAGCGAGTCTGCGATATACTTGAACGTACCCTTCTCGACAACCTCGAAGGCCAGCGAGTAGTTCTTGTTGGGGCCGTAGGCGTAGACCTTGATGACAACCTTCTTATAGTCGGCCGTGGTCATCTCGGGATATACGTAGCCGAGCACCGCGGCAAAGACCTCACCCGTATTCTCCTTGAGCTTAGCAAGGATTTCGTCGTCCGTGAGGTCGCCCATGCCTGCCGCCGTGAAGCCGCTACGACATGCCGAAGGACGCCAGTCCATATTGCCGTAATATGCCGACGAGCCGGTATAGAACTCATTGTTACCATAGCTCGACACCCAATACTTACCCGTCGGCTTATTGCCGTTGATAAGCACGATGTCGGTAGTAACAATCACACCCTCGTTATCACGTGCAGGAGCGCCCATGGGCACATCCTTATTGTCGTACACCCAGTTACAGCAGTACTGATAGAAGGCCTGTGTCTCAGCCGTCTTACCCGTATAGTCGAGCTCGAGCGTAGGATCCAACGCCCACACATCGTCGCTCTTACGGAACTGGTCGGTCTTCGCAATGAAGTACTCGGTCTTAACCCACGAATCTGTGAATACGTACTCGTCGACACACCATGAGTAGGCCTTGTTAACATAGCATAGATAGCCCACCAACTTCTTGTCGCCCTCCTGTGCATAGGGGTAGTTCTTCGCAAGGTAAATGGGGATATATACATCCTGGTTGGGGTCGCTGAAGTTACCCTCCGTCTGATTCATCTCCGCATAGTCCGAAGGCTGGATGGCAACGATATCGGTAGCCTCGAAGGTGCCATCATCGAGCAACTTAAAGTAGGCATAGCGCTTCTGGCTCTTAACCTTAACGGCCGCCTTGAGCGATGCCGTAGCGGGCGTAGCAGGCTCTACTGAGGTGAGAAGGAAGTTTACGAACTTAGGAATATCCTTAGAACGAGATATAGATGTGAAGTAGCCATAGAGCACATAATCCTTATCGCTCTCGAGCTGTGCAGCCATCTCCGCAGTGATGCCGTAGATGCTTCCCGTAGCACTCTCCGCACCGGGAATCTCCACGTTGTAGTATGTCTTGGTGCCATCCGACGAGGTGCTTATCTTCACCTTGCCCGCCATCTTAGCATACTGAGCCGTGAAGCCGAAGCCCTCGCCCGTGTGCGACGTGAGCAACTCATCGGCTTTAGCTCCGGTAATCTCCATAGGTGCGGGATAGGCCACCGTCATCGTGCCCGCCTCGTCGATAGTAGCACCCGAGGCTGCAATCTGAAGGCCGTTGTTAAAGACACCAATAGTGCCCGACACCTCAACCTCGTCGCCCACGGCCAACTCCTGAGTCACCCTCACGCCATTATCGTAGAGGAGCAGCGAGCCGCTATCGTCCGTAAGGATGGGGCCCATAGACGATACCGCCGAGATATAACCACGCACCTCAACCGAGGCACCCTCCTTAGCCTTGCCCAACACCGAGGTGTAAACCTCGGGCTCCGCGGGCGTTGAAGCATCGCCATCGAAGACGGGCTCCTGCTCAGAGTAGTTATACGTAACGACCATATACTCACCCGGGAAGATATCCTCGTTGGGCTTAAGCACCTCGACAAGTCGATCTATGGTCGAGGGGGTAACAGCCTTGGTATAGTTCTCGTCGCTCTCCCAGAGGGCCTTATAGTCAGCCTCGACAAGCAAATACTGCGATACGGTGTTCATCAGCTTCATCTCCTCGGGCACATCCGTAGCCAACGTATAGGTGACAAGTGCCGTAGAGTTATCATCGAGCGTGACATACGACTGGTCGATAAATGCGGGGATGTAGAGCGCAGCATCCTCAGTCGTGGCGAAATACTTATTCTTGCTGATAGCCGCGAGAGCATCAACAGCATTCACACCCGCTGCCTCGGCAAGAGCCTTATTCGTAGCATTCTTTGCGATGGCGGCATAGTCGCTCGAGGCAAGCGTAATTTCCAAATTGGTGACATTCGTAATCGGGCCATCGTTGTCATAACCCGGGAGATACGTGTCGTTAAAGTAGTCTGCCGTGCAGCCAACACCCATAAGAGCTACGGCTACAACAGAGAGTATTCTCGTAATCATTTTCTTATTCATAGTAGTTGCAGTTCTTAGAAGTTAACCTTAAGGCGGACAGTATATGTACGACCAAACGAGTACATCACAGCGTAGCAATCCTCCCAGCCACCGGCATCGTAGGCACACTGTGCATCCATAACATAGTTGTAGTCGTATACGTTGTTTACGTTACCATAGATTGTGGCGTTGACCTTACCAATCTTGAACGAGTAGCTTGCCGAGAGGTCGAGCTGATGACCTACGGGAATCCTCCACGGGTCGTTCACCGTAACCACGCTATTGGCAATGGCGGTGCTACCGAGATAGAAGTCGGCATAGTTGTTAGCATAGACGTTGAAGTTGGCGCTCAGGCGCAAGCCCTTGAAGGGATAGAAGTCGGCACCCACGGCCGCTGTTGTCTGCGCCGAGCCTGCCACGTGAACACCCTTCTGGTCGAGCTCAATCCATGCGTGATCCTCAGCCATGATACCCGAGGCTACGGTGCCATCGAGAGCCTTGGTCATAGGCTGACCCTGAGAGTCGTAGTAGTAGCCACGCGCGTTGCTCGACCATATCCAGTCGCCGAGCGACACCATACCCGTGAGGTTTACCCAGCGTGCGGGCTTGTAGCGGAGGTCGAGCTCGATACCCATGTGGCGAGCATCTATACCCGTGAGGTTCACACGTGCATAGTCGTCGTTAGCCATGAGCTTTGAACGCACATCCGACTTATCCATCCACATCGTATAGTAGGCATTGAGGTTCAACGCGAACTTCTCAAGACGAAGGCCATAGCCCGCCTCGACCGAGAACACCTTCTCGTTCACAGCATCGGGGTTGGTCATGTGGCTCGTTGTAGACTGCAAGAAGGCACCACCCGAGAAGAAGGGGGCACGCGAGATATAACCCACATTGAGGAAGAGGTTCGAGTGGTCGGTCATATTCCAGTTAGCACCCGCCTTTGCGGTGAAGCCCACGAAGTTCATCGTCTTCGAGCGCTGGTGTGCCGCATCGTAGTAGAAACGGTCAACACGCCAGTAGCCCGTGTTCGACACCGAGCCCGACACGAAGGCGTTAAACTTATTCTTCGTCCACTCCAACTGTGCAAATACGCCCTCCTGGTGTACGTGGCCGTCATAGTCGCGATATACGATGTCGCCAACGCCCAGCTTCTCATACTTCCAGTCGGGGTCGGCAGCAGCAGCATTATTCTCCACCTTCACGTTTCTACGGTCGCCATCGTCGATAAAGTAGGCACCGTCGTAGAGGTCAATAATCTCGTTCTTGTGCTCACCGACATAGTAACGCACATCGACACCTGCCGAGAGCTCCAAGCCGGGGAGCAACTCGTTGGTATATGTCGACAACAGACCATACCACATGTGGTTGTTCGACGACTTCGACATCACCATCTTCGAGCCATCCGTGCTCGCTGCGTTCATATCCTGGATGGCGCCATAGTCAAACGTACCGTCCGACTTACGGAAGTCGGTGCGCAGCTCGCCATTGTTCGAGCCGTTCCACTTGGCACGGTCTGCCGAGGTACGACCCTGACCCGAGTAACCATAGCCGCGACCAATAGATACGTAGAGTGCTGTAGAGAGCGATGATTTGTAATCAATCTGCCACTGGTGGTTCAACGAAATCTGAGGCTTGTGGTAGTAGTTAACCATCGACGAGCGCTCCTTGCCGTTGTTATCGAAACCGTAGACAGCATTGTAGCGATATTTATCCTCCTCGCCCGTCCACTGCGCAACCTTATCCCACTCCTTAATCGAAAGACCGGCATAGAGAGGCTTACGCTGATTGTGGCGCTGAGGTGAGCCAAAGGCGGTAAGTGACAACTGATGGCGGTCGTTAAGGCGCTTCGAGATGTTCACAAACCAGTTGTAGGCATCGTAGCCCGTGCCCTGGATGTAGCCATCGCCCCAACGCTTGGCAAACAACATGCTCATAGCCCAGCCATTATCCATAAGACCCGTAGAGAGGCTCACGGCCATGGTGTTGGCACCGTCGTTACCGAGGCCGTAAGATACCGAGCCACCCTTCTTGGCGTCGATGGTGTTCGTCACGATGTTGATGGTACCACCTACCGAGGGCGACGATATCTTCGAGGCACCCATACCGCGCTGTGTCTGCATAGAGCGCGTAACATCCGAAAGACCAGCCCAATTAGACCAGTATACCCCCCCCCACTCCATATCGTTGACGGGGACACCGTTAATCATCACGGCGATGTTGGCGCTCTTAAAGCCACGCATATTAATCTTCGAGTCGCCATAGCCACCACCATCCTTCGTGACGTACACACCGGGCGTAGACTTCAATATCTCGGGGAACTCCTGACCACCGAGCTTGAACTCTATCTCCGATGCCGACACCGTAGATACGGCAACAGGCGTACGGCGCTGCACGGCCACCGACTGTGTGATGACGACATCCTCCATGGCGATGGCATCGAGCTCCATGCGAATGGTGCCGAGCTTCGTGCGCTTGCCCGCAGCCACAACATCTATGAGCTGCGTCTTGTAGTTAAGGTAGCTTATCTGCACCTTGCTGTGCTCCGCACGGAGCATAAGCTCAAAGCTACCCGACACGTCGGTCGTTGTTCCGAGTGTCGTTTCAGGCACGACGACAGATGCTCCGATCAGGGGTTGATCGTTCTCATCGACAACCGTACCTGTGACGACGGTCTGTGCCGTGGCAACAAAGCCAACGCATAGACCAAACATCAAAAGTAATAGTCTCTTCATAAGCAATTTATTTTAAGTAATGTATTTGAGTTAGCAAAGGTAGTCTATGCCGTATGTAGCCTCTTACGATAGGCAAACCAGAAGCGTAGCAAGCACAAGCGCAGTTTGAGGTGTACATCGGCAAGGAGTATATCCTTGAGCGTTATTACATCAATCTTATCGCGGTAGTCGCACAACACGCGGCAGCACTCCTCGGCGCCACACTTACGCAACAGCAGGTCTACACGACGGCAGCGCGAGCGGCGCATCTCCGCCTCGTAGCCATCGCCCACAATGTCGCGGAAGCGCTTCAGCACTTCGAGCGAGAGTATCAGTTTGTCACTGTTGAGCGTATTCGAGCAACTCGACTCGTTATAGCGATTATAGCGGTAGCACCACGCATCGGAGAGTGTCGCCACCGTGCGGCTATGCCACACGAGTGTCGTGAGAAAGAGCCAATCCTCGGCATAGAAGAGGTCGCAGTCGAAGCGCACGTTATGCTTCTCGACGATGTTGCGACGATACATCGTACCACCTATGCCGAGCGTCGTGCGGTGCCCGAGCAACTGCCTGAGCGTATCATCGCGCCCCGAGGCTTTGCGTAGGCGACGACGACGGCTACTGCCATCGGCAAATATATCCTCGATGCCGAAGCGTATGACATCGTTTGGCGACATGTATGGCGCAACGCGCTCAAACGTGTCGGGAGCAAGCCAATCGTCGGCATCCAAGAATACGACCCACTCGCCCGTAGCCATATCCAGACCGAGGTTACGCGCCGAACTAACACCTCCGTTAGGTTTGTCGTATACACGCACACGGCCATCGCGCATAGCATACTCGCGGCATATCTCCAGGCTTATGTCCGTGCTGCCATCGTTGACAACGACGACCTCGAAGTCCGTGAAGTTATGCTGACCAAGCACACTCTCGATAGAGGATGCGATATAGCGCTCGGCATTGTATACCGGAATAATTACACTAATCTTTGGCGCAGTCATTACATATATTATTATTGCGCTACAAAGATAATGATAACATCACGGAAATGCAAATTTTGTTCAGAATTAACTCTCGCCCACATTTGCGCGTTATTTTTATGGCTAAGGATATTATTTTTTAGCGCATTTTTCTTGGTCGCTCACAAAAAAATCATTACCTTTACGCAGGATAAAACAGCGAGATGAAGCAGAGGTCGAACATACGTATTGCTATTTGTGTTGCGGTTGTCGCTGTGGCAATGGCGGTTATGGATTTCGCGGCGGGTAGTTTCCCCGTCGACATCTTCCGCTTTCCGGTGAACATCCTCACTATGGCGCTATGGCTCGCCCTCCTCGGCATCGTATACAAGCAGCGTGCGACATCGCCCGTTGCCCGCTTTATGTTCTCACAGAGTGCCGTGTGGCTCTCGTTCTCGCTCGTTGCCATGGTAGGCATCGTCCTCGGCCTTGAACGTCGGCCGTCGAGCGATGCGTGGATTGTTGTCGCAGCGATACTCTTCATCCTCAGCCACCTTGTCCTCATCACCCTTCGTGGGTGGCGCACGGCACAAGGAATACGCTGGCGCTTCACGCTCCTGCATCTCGGCCTCATCCTCGCCCTTGGCGCGGGATTCTGGGGTGCCCCCGATAGGGAGCAGCTACGCATTGCCGTAGACCGTGAGCCCAACGACGAGGCCTACACCATGAGTGGCACACCGCGCATATTGGACTATACGCTAACGCTTGAGGATTACGACATCAGGCTCGATGATAGCGGCATGCCACGACACTACGAGGCCGTTATCGGCATTGATGGCACGAGCCATGCGATACGTGTAAACCATCCCTACGCGCGCACGTGGCAGGAGAAGATATACCTCATAAGCCTTGGCGATGAATACTGCATCCTCGAGATTGTGCGCGAGCCGTGGCAGTGGCTCTCGATGGCGGGCATCGTGATGCTCATCGCGGGGGCTGTGATGATGTTCCTCGGAGGGCCTCGCAGGGGAGGAAACGATAAAACGGAGAGAGTATGATGCTTGGTTGGAACATATTTCCCATTGTGGCAGCCATCGTCGCGGTGCTTGCCGTGGCGGGTGCTGTCGTTGCGCTTGTGCGCAAGGAGCGTAGCGGGCTTGCCATGGGGATGATGTGTGCCGCCATCGTCGCCATGTTGGCCTTCATCATCACGCTGTGGCTCACGCTCCAGCGCCCACCGCTACGCACCATGGGTGAGACACGCCTGTGGTACTCCTTCTTCCTGCTTGTTGCCGGCCTCTTCACCTACGCACGCTGGCGCTACCGCTGGATTATGAGTTTCTCTACACTCCTTGCCGGGGTCTTCATCCTTATAAATATATTAAAGCCCGAGATTCACGACCAGGGGCTTATGCCGGCATTGCAGAGCGTGTGGTTTGTACCCCACGTGTCGGTATATATGTTCTCGTATGCCCTCTTAGGGTGTGCTACGCTGCTCTCGGTCGTTGCCCTTGTTAGTCGTCGTAGCGACCTCAACGGCGCCATCGAGCGCCTACTATACGGAGGCATCGCCTTCCTCAGCATCGGCATGCTCACAGGCTCGCTATGGGCCAAGGAGGCGTGGGGAGCATACTGGAGCTGGGATGCTAAGGAGGCATGGGCCGCAGCAACATGGGGACTATACCTCCTGGCGCTGCACGTGGCTCCCGCAACGGGGAAGAGGTACGACAAGGCATATTATGTCGTCATCGTCCTCGGTTTCCTCGCCCTACAGATGTGCTGGTATGGTGTAAACTACCTACCCTCAGCTGCTGAAAGTGTACATACTTACAATCAATAATAACCCAAAAACATTGCTCTATGAAAAATCTAAAGAGACGTCAGAAGATTTGGATAGCGCTATTAGCTATCGCCGTTGTGCTGGCCGTGGTGTACCGCATAACGCTCAGCCCGCCATCGGATGAACTCCCCACCGAGGCACGTGTTACGGAGATGCTCGAGGATGGTGGCTGCCTCAGCTGCCACACGGCAAACCCCGACCTACCGTTCTATGCCACATGGCCCGTGGCCGGCGACCTTGTACAGAAGGATGCTGCCGAGGGCTACCGCGCCTACGACATCACACCTCTCTACGAGGCACTTAAGAGTGGCGCTACGCCCAATCCGGTGGATGTAGCTAAGGTTGAGAAGGTGGCCATCGACCGTCGCATGCCCGAGGCTAAGTACTACCTCATGCACTGGGGTAGCCAGATGACCGAGGCCAAGGCCGACATCTTCGTCGAGTGGGCACGCGCCTACCGCACGGCATACTATGGCGACGGCCTCACGGGCGACCGCGAGGGTGAGCCCATACGCCCCATCGTATCACCCACGGATATCGACGAGCGCAAGGCACGCCTCGGCTTCGACCTATACCACGACACACGCCTCTCGGTCGACAACACCATATCGTGTGCCTCGTGCCACGGCCTCAATACGGGCGGTGTGGATAACCACCAATACTCTGACGGTGTCGAGGGCCGCATGGGTGGTGTAAATGCCCCCACGGTATATAATGCCGTATATAACTTCGTTCAGTTCTGGGATGGCCGTGCCCGCACCCTCGCAGAGCAGGCCGCAGGGCCTCCGCTCAACCCCGTGGAGATGGCCTCAACATCGTTCGACGAGATTATCGCTAAGCTCTCGGAGGATAAGCACTATGTCGAGGAGTTTGCTGCTCTCTACCCCGAGGGTATCACCGAGGCAACTATTACTAACGCCATCGAGGAGTTCGAGCGCACGCTCACTACGCCCAACTCACAGTTCGACAAGTGGCTCCGTGGCGACAACGAGGCTCTCACCGCCGAGGAGCTTAACGGCTACGCCCTCTTCAAGGAGCATAACTGCGCGACATGCCACGTGGGCATCAACCTCGGTGGCGAGTCATACGAGCTTATGGGTCTTCGTCGCCACTACTTCGAGGACCGTGGTTTGGAGCTCACCGAGGAGGATAACGGCCGCTACAAGCAGACGCAGGATGAGCGCGACCGCCACCGCTTCAAGGTACCCGGCTTGCGTAACATCGAGCTTACGTGGCCCTACTACCACGATGGCACGCGCCTGACGATGGAGGAGGCTGTGCGCGACATGGCACGCTATCAGTCGGATGTGGAGCTTACGGATGGCGAGATTGCCGACATCGTAGCCTTCCTGCGCACGCTCACGGGCGAGCATAACGGCGTGAAGCTTTCGAACGTAAACGAGTATGGCGTAGTGCACGAGCACTAATCGTCGTTACCTCAACAAACAATTATGGGCACCTCCTTCGGGAAGTGCCCATAATATTTTAATGTGCGTTCTACCTATAATTATATAGTTGGTCGCGCAGTCGTGGCGTGAAGCCCGCACGGCGGATTGTCGCCTCTATAGCCTCACGGTCGAAGCGTGTCGTTGCGCCTGCCGACGATACGACATTCTCCTCAATCATTATCGAGCCCATGTCATTAGCGCCACTATGCAGCGCTATCTCGGCAACCTCCTTGCCCACCGTGAGCCACGATGCCTGGATGTTCTGTATATTGTTGAGCACAATGCGGCTCATGGCTATGATGCGCAGATACTCCGTCGCCGAAAAGCGCGGGGCGATGCCCTCAGCCTCGAGGCGTGTGCCCGTGGGGCAGAATACCCACGGTATGAAGGCGGTAAAGCCACGTGCACCCTCGGGCTTACGTGCCTGAAGGTCGCGTATCGTGATTAGGTGGTCGACCCTCTGGTGAGGGCTCTCCACATGTCCATACATCATCGTTGCTGTCGTCGGTATGCCGAGTTTATGCGCCTCGTGCATAACGAGCACCCACTCCTTTGCCGTGGGCTTCGCGGGAGATATGCGCTTGCGCACATCCTCCGAGAGTATCTCGGCACCCGCTCCCGGGAGGGTATCCAAACCCGCAGCCTTGAGGCGCTGTAGTGTCTCAAGCGTGGTGATGCCGCTAATCGTGGCTATGTGCGACACCTCGGGAGCACCCAGGGCGTTTAGGCGCAATGCGGGGTACTCGCGCTTAAGTTGCGAGAAGAGCTTCTCGTAGAACTCTATGCCGAGGCGCGGGTGCAGACCGCCCTGCAGGAGCAATTGGTCGGCACCGAGGGCGAGGGCCTCGTCAATTTTCTGACGGTACTCAGCCATCGTCGTAATGTAGGCCTTATCATCCTCGTGGGGCTTGCAATGGAAGTTGCAGAACTTACACCCCGACTTGCATACATTCGTGATATTCACATTCCTATCTATCTGCCACGTCACCACCGAGGCATCCTTCACAGCACTCCTACGCAGCGTGTCGGCAACGCCACACAACACCTGCAACGGGGCATTATCGTAGAGGTCGTATGCCTCCTCGCGCGTGAGGGGCTGGCGCTCCAACGCCTTCTCTAATATTGCATCTATGCTACTCATAACCACAGGATTATGTTAGTTGTTCAGTAACAGCTTAAAGTCCAACGTGCGACGGTTAAGGTCTACGCTCTTCACGCGCACACGCACACGGCTGCCCAGCGTCAGGCGTATGCCCGAGGAGCGACCCACAACCTCGTAGCGCGCCTCGTCGAAGCGGTAGTAATCGTCATCGTCGATGTCGCGGAGGAAGGCCATGCCCTCGACATGCGTGTCGTCGAGCTCAACGTATACGCCCCACTCCGTCATGCCCGACACTACACCCTCGAACTCCTCGCCGATGCGATCCTTCATAAACTCCGCCATCTTATACTTGATGCTCGCGCGCTCGGCATCCGAGGCCAATATCTCGCGCTCGGTGGAGTGCTGGCATAGCTGCTCGAGGTGCTTCTTATCCATGCGCTTCTCACCCGCAAGGTAGGCGGCAAGGATGCGGTGCACCATGATGTCGGGATAGCGACGTATGGGCGATGTGAAGTGTGTATAGTAGGGGAAGGCCAAGCCATAGTGGCCGATGTTATCCGTCGTATATACCGCCTTAGCCATGCTACGCACGGCGAGTGTTGTTATGGCGTTAGCCTCGGCACTACCGGCAATGCTCGTAAGGAGCTTATTCATCTCCTTAGCCACAGCGCGACCCTTCGATGCCTTGAAGTAGTGGCCGAAGCGCAGGGCGAAGTCGCGGAAGCGCCCGAGCTTATCCTCCGACGGCTCGTCGTGAACACGGTAGACCATGGGGCGTGGCACGCGACGGCCATTTGCGATGCGGTGAGAGCAGAACTCCGCAACGCGACGGTTCGCAAGGAGCATAAACTCCTCTATAAGCTGATTAGCCTCCTTCTGCACCTTCGTATAGACACCTATAGGCCTACCCTTCTCATCCAGACGGAAGCGCACCTCGTCACGCTCGAAGGCTATGGCACCATGGCGGAAGCGCTCCTTGCGCAGCGTCTGCGCCAGGCGGTTGAGTGTCGTTATCTCCTCGCAATACTCCCCCGCGCCAGTCTCGATGACCGCCTGCGCCTCCTCGTACGTAAAGCGACGGTTGGAGTGGATGACCGTGCGACCAAACCACTCGTCCACAATCTCGGCATCGTCGTTGAGCGTGAATACTGCCGAGAACGAGAGCTTGTCCTCATTCGGGCGCAGCGAGCAGAGGTCGTTGCACAGCCTCTCCGGAAGCATCGGCACCGTGCGGTCGACGAGATACACCGACGTGGCACGCTCCACAGCCTCGTCATCAACAACAGAGCCGGGTGTCACATAATGCGACACATCGGCAATATGCACACCTACCTCCCAGATGCCCTCCTTAATCTTGCGTAGCGACAGTGCATCGTCGAAGTCCTTAGCATCCGCAGGGTCGATAGTCATCGTCGTCACCTCGCGCATATCTCTACGCTTGGCAATCTCCTCGGGGGTGATATCCGCGGCTATGCGCTCCGCGGCAGCTATCACCTCACTCTCGAAGCGATAGGGCAGGTCGAACTCCGCGAGTATTGCGTGCATCTCCGTGTCGTTCTCACCGGCACGACCGAGGCGCTCGACAAGCTCACCCTCGGGGAGGCGCTCGCCATCATCCCACGCCACAACCCTCACGGCAATCTTATCGCCATCCTCAACCTCGGGATAGCGCCTACGCTCAAGGCGTATGTCCGTGCCTATGCGGCGCGTGTCGGGCGTGAGGAATATAGAATTATTCGTAACCTGTGCCGTACCGATATAGGGCCTACGGCTACGCTCCACAATCTCGGTGATGGTACCCTCAAGCTCGCCATCGCGCGAGCGGCGTGCCACGGCAACCTTTACGCGGTCGCCATCCAGCGCACCTGCACCATTGCGACGCGCCACATATACATCGCTCTCCAACGCCTCAACCTCGACATACAACACCCCGGGCGAGGTGTTGGCAACGATGCCCTCATATCGGGGCATTGCCGAGCGCGACAGGCGGTACTTGCTGCGTGCCACCTCCTCGACAAAGCCATCCTCGATAAGCTGGCGCACAATAGCGAAGGTCATCGTGCGACCATCCCTATCGGCACCTCCCGATGCCGCAGCAAGGTGTTTTAACGAAAACTTCGTATCGGGGAACTCCCTGAACATGTCGACGATGAACGATGCACGCTCATCGCGGTTGTTGCCCCTTTTATTCTTTCTTTTTCCCATATTTCCAAATTACCATGAGGTTGAATAAAAAGATGTAGTTTTAGGTCTGCGAAGCGCGAAAAAAGCGGAGTTTACTATGCGTAAATGAGCATTTTGAGCGCGAGCATAACGACAAAATACACTTTTTATCCAGTCTCTTACTTATTGAGAATGTGGAGCGCCATCCTACACATCATCCTCTCCCCCACGGCTATGGCTGCCTCGTCGGGAAGGAATGTTGCCGTATGCGACCCTCCCGCCTTAGCACCCACGCCTAAGCGGTAGAAGAGTGACGGGAAGCACTCCGTATAGTAGCCGAAATCCTCGGCCATAGGTATGCGCTGAAGCTCCTTGACGATGATGTCCTCATCCGAGGCGACAATCATAGCCTCGTATGCCAGCATGACATCGTTAACCACCGAGGGGTAGCCTCGGTTTATATCTACCTCAACATCAACGCCATATTTTTCCTCTACGGCCATAGCATTGCCACGAAGGTGTGCGTATATGCGCTCCCTCTCCTCGGCATCAAACGTGCGCATCGTACCCTCGGCCGTAACCATGTCGGGGATGACATTCGTAGCACCCTCGGCAATAACACGCCCCACCGACACCACAGCATCGGGGGCGTTGAGCGCCGTGGTACGCACCACAAGGTCACACATAGCCGTAACCGTATCGTCAATATCGCCACGGCGCGCTGCATGTCCTCCACGACCACGCACATAGAGGCGCAGTTCGTCATTCGAGGCCATAAACATCCCCGGGCAGATGCCTATCTCGCCAACCTCCAAGCGCGCATCTACATGCTGGCCTATAACGGCAGCGACATCATACCCCTCGAAGGGGTTTTCCTTGAGCACCAACGAAGCGCCCCCGGGGTTTAGCTCCTCACCGGGCTGAAAGATGCCAAAGAGCGTACCCTCGAAGTCGCGCTCACGATTCATCGCCTTGAGCACACCGAAGAGCATCGCCGCATGCATGTCGTGGCCACAGGCGTGCATGACGCCCTCATTCTCCGAGCGAAACGCCACATCGTTCTGCTCCACAACGGGCA
The DNA here is from genome assembly GCA_017451685.1 of Alistipes sp. GTDB lineage: Bacteria > Bacteroidota > Bacteroidia > Bacteroidales > Rikenellaceae > Alistipes. Next base: position 32,779 of record JAFTNV010000032.1, on the reverse strand, counting down.
GAGCATCAATATCGGCACGTAGCACCACAGCGCGACGGTGGTTGCCTCGCTCACCCTCAATCTTTGCCAACACTCCCGTGCCCGCAATAGCGCTATAAGCGATGCCCTCGGCCTCGAGAGCCTCCATTATAGTCCTCTGCGTGCGGTGCTCCTCGAACGACAGCTCGGGGTGACGGTGCAGCTCACGGCGTAGTTCTATGCTATTCATAACGTACTATTTACGGGGTTTATAGTGGCGTGCCATCTGCGCCACGCCACGTGTATACTCCACGGTCGTGCCACAGCAGCCGCCCACGATGCTTAAGAGGCCACGCTCGGCCGCCGTGCGCAGCGTCTCGGTATGTTTCTTTGCCGTCTCTGCGTAGCGACCCTTATTGTCGGGCATGCCTGCCGAGGGTGCTGCGTAGGTGGGCAGCGAGGTGTAGCGCGTGAGGAGCTCGATGTTATCGACGATGTTTTTCACGCCATGCGAGCAGTTGAAGCCTATGGCTAAGGGCTCGTACTTAGCGACATCCTCGACATACTTCTCCACCGAGCGTCCCGAGAGCAGCAGTCCGCCAATCTTCGACAATACGGCCGAGAATATTATCGGCTTCGCGGGGGCTATCTCGCGGCACAGCTCCGCGGCAATCTCGGCATTGCGCACATCCGTGATGCTCTCGATGAGGAATATGTCCGCACCCTCGCGGTCGAGAGCCACGATGAGCGTGCGGTATGAGGCGCGCAGCTCATCCTCGGTGAGGTCTATTGCGAGCGATATGTTACGTGTCGAGGGGCCTATGGAGCCGGCGATGAATACCTCCTTCGCGCACCTCTCCCTCGCACGACGTGCCGCAGCCATCGCAGCCGCCACAACCTCGTCGGTCGTCGCTGTCACGCCACACGAGGCGAGCATCAACGGGTCGGAGAGGAAGGTGTTCGAGGTTATAATCACCGCCCCCGCCTTTATCGAGGCCTCGTACATCGCCTCCACGCGCTCGGGCTCGGTGATAGATATTGTGTCGGCCACAACATCGCGGCGCGCGCCCACAAGCGTGGTGCCAATGGCGCCATCCTTAACTATTATGTGGCGCTCCAACAGCGCCATTATTCGCTCCTTAACACTGCTCATATCGTTACTTTATTATCTCTATCTCGAAGAGCTTGTTCCACTGCTTGCCTGTCACGTAGAGGTTGCCCGTCGCGGGGTTGTAGGCTATGCCGTTGCAGGCCTCCGCCTCGGGGTTATCCTTGAGCCTCTGGCGCAGGTCGGGGAGGTCTACATAGCCGATGACTACACCCGTCGTGGGGTCTATCTCGACGATGGCATCCGTGAGGTATATGTTCGCCCAGATGTGACCATCAATCCACTCGAGCTCGTTTATGAGGTCAAGGGGTGCGCCATCGAAGGTCACACATATAGACTCCAACGTGTCAAACGTGTCGGGGTCTACGCGGCGTATCGTGGAGGTGCCATCCGAGAGGTATAGGTTGCTGCCGTCGGTCGTTATGCCCCAGCCCTCACCGCGGTAGGCTATGGTGCTGAGCTCCTTGCCGCTCAGGTCGTATACATGGGCGCGGCGCGTGAGCCACGTGAGCTGATATATGCGGTCGCGGAAGTGTGTTATGCCCTCGCCAAACTCATCGTCGGGGAGCGATGCCACGATGTCGACCTTGCCCGTCAGGATGTCTATGCGTTGCAGGTGTGAGCGCCCCTCCTGGCCTGTGCCCTCCCACATCACGCCATCGACATACTCCAGCCCCTGGGTGTAGCTCTTGGCTGAGTGGGGATACTCCTTCACCACGCGGTAGTCGTAGAGGAGTGCGCGCTGTGGAGCTTGTTCCTTCTCGGCCTCGGTGGTGGCATTTTTGCTCCTTGCGCCACCGCATGCTACGAGCGCCACGGCCACAAGAAGTACCAATATATTAATGCGTTTCAAGCCCTTCATACCTTAATAATAATAAATTACCGCACAAAGATAACCTTTTTAGCGGAAAATGGCTATCTTTGAACGATAAATTAACACCATTTTAACACCATGATATACTATAAGGCCACGACTACCTCGACTAATGACGATGCCCACGACAGCCGCTACGGCCACCTCGATGTTGTGTGGGCCGAGCATCAGACCTCGGGGCGTGGACAGCGCGGACATGCGTGGCATAGCACCGAGGGCGACAACCTCACCTTCTCGGTGGTGCTCACACCCACATTTCTTCCTATCGTCGAGCAGTTTCTGCTCTCCGAGGTCGTAGCCCTCGCCCTCGTTGCTACGCTCGGGGAGTACGACATCGCATGCCGCATAAAGTGGACTAACGACATCTACGCCGGCGACAGGAAGATTACGGGCGTGCTTATCGAGCACTCGCTTGCGGGCGACACCCTCGCTCGCACCCGCGTGGGCATCGGCCTCAATGTCAACCAGACGACCTTCCCCGACGACCTCCCCAACCCCACATCCATGGCCGTGGAGCGTGGCACTGTATTCGACCGCAAGGAGGTGTTAGTCAGGTTCTTGGAAAACCTCGCGCGCCTATATGCGAGGCTCGAGGCGGGCGATAAGGCTACTATCGAGGCACAGTATCGCGCCACGATGTACCACCTCGATGAGCGCCACGCCTACGCCTACCCCACGGGCGAGCGGTTTATGGCGACGATACGCGGTGTGCAACCCTCGGGCGAGCTTCTCTTGGAGCACGACGACGGGACAATCAGGGCGTACGCCTTCAAGGAAGTGGAGTTTATGCTGGCGCATAAACAATGAGTAGTGAGCTAATAGCAATGAGTAGTGAGTAGTGAGTAGTGAGCTAATAGCAATGAGTAGTGAGTAGTGAGTAGTGAGTAATTAAGGAATACTTATTAAAAAAGTTGGTCGATTTTTTGTTTTGAGCAAAAAACTGATTATATTTGTCGTTGCGAAAGAACAATAACAACTTAAATACTATCAGAATTATGGCTAATGTACCTGCTAATTTGAAGTACTCTAACGACCACGAGTGGTGCCGTGTAGAGGGTGATGTTGCCGTTATCGGCATTACCGATTATGCTCAGTCACAGCTTGGTGACATCGTTTTCGTTGATGTTCCCACCGTAGGTGAGACCATCGAGGCAAACGAGGTTTTCGGCTCTATCGAGGCTGTTAAGACCGTATCTGATGCCTTCACTCCCGTTAGTGGTGAGGTTATCGAGTTCAACGAGGCTGTCGAGGCTGACTCGTCGCTTGTGAACAAGGATCCCTATGGCGAGGGCTGGTTGGTAAAGATTAAGATGTCTAACCCCGCTGAGGTTGATGGCCTTTTGGATGCTGCTGCATACGAGGCTCTTATCGGCTAATCGAGGACTCTTTGCGCTATGCTACCCGACGTTACTGCGTCGGGTAGTTTTTTTTTGCGGGGGGGGGCAACAGGGACAACAACGGAGTCGCGGCCAGCGCTGTTCGCGTGGTCGTTTATCTCTCTGTGGTCTCTGTGGTCTCTGCTCTCTCTTGAAAAAAGACAACAACGACGTCGCGGCCTTAGATCCTTCGCTGCGCTCAGGATGACATACTCGGAGCCCTCCTCCGGGTCATTCTGAGCGGAGCGTTAGCGTAGTCGAAGAATCTCTGGCAGGGACAACAGGGACAACAACGACGTCGCAGCCAGCGCTGTTCGCGTGGTCGTTTATCTCTCTGTGGTCTCTGTGGTCTCTGCTCTCTCTTGAAAAAAGACAACAACGACGTCGCGGCTTTAGATCCTTCGCTGCGCTCAGGATGACATACTCGGAGCCCTCCTCCGGGTCATTCTGAGCGGAGCGTTAGCGCAGTCGAAGAATCTCTGGCAGGGACAACAGGGACAACAAGGACAGCAGGGACAACAGGGACAACAACGACGTCGCGGCCTTAGATCCTTCGCTGCGCCCAGGATGACATGCTTGTTTTTCTCGCATAAATATGCACTTGTTACAAAAAAATTACAAAAAAGTTTTCTCTTTTAGAAAATTTTATTATATATTTGCATTACCAATTCCCGCCATATCGTTTTGGTGGATGTAGTTTTGGCGGCTGTGGGCAAGGAGTGATGCGCGCAGTGCTATACGGAACAGAAAGTTTTTTAACACTCAAACATTTTTATTAACAAACTAATTATTAACACTATGAGGAAATTATTTTCTACCCTCAAGTCTGTTGTGGCTGTCGCTATCGTGGCATCTATGACATTGGCTGCGTCATGTTCTTATGACGACACAGCTATCAAGAACAAGGTCGACAAGGTTGAGTCTGACCTTGCAGCTCTTACGGAGCGCGTTGACGCTCTCGAGCAGCGCTTCACCGAGGAGATGCCTACGTTGGAGGATCTCTTGGACGGTAAGCTTGTTATCACCGAGGTTACTACGGATGCTGATGGCAACACTACATTGAAGTTGTCTGACGGTTCTACGGTGACTGTTTTGGCCGAGGGTCTTCAGTACCGCGTTACTGATGGTGTCTTGGAGGTTAGCGCCGATGGCGAGACATGGGTTGCTCTTGGTGTAGAGCCCGAGTTCGTTATCGCTGATGCTGATGTTAACGCTGACAACACCGTTACTCTTACTTTGGCTGATGGCACAGAGGTAACTCTTGTTAAGGCTGAGGTTATCGAGTTCAACGCTACACGTGGTCAGCTCTACGTTCTTCCCGGCGAGACTAAGGATCTTCGCTTCACCATCAACGATGCTGTTGCCGAGATCAACGTTATGAACCAGCCTCTCGGTTGGAAGGCTGAGGTTGCTCTTGCTCCCGCTGAGGAGGAGACTCCCGAGGAGGGTGACGACCTTATCGACAATATGCCTATGCCTGCGCCCGCTGCTGCCGGTGGTACCGACTATGTCTTGAAGATCACGGGCCCTGCTCAGGATTTCGTTAACGCAGGCTATGCTGCTAAGGAGGGTAAGATCCTTGTTCACTTCAACACTGCAAATGGTGCATGTAAGGTTGCTTCTATCGATGTAACTCTTGCAGAGCTTACTTTGTCTGTTGATCGCGAAGGTAACGTACACATCGAGAACTCTGTAACCACAACCTCTACTGACCACATGGGTGAGGAGTTCACTGAGTTTGCTCCTATCCAGATTGGTGTTATGACTAAGGCTTGCTACGAGCAGCACTTGGCCGGCACACTCGATATTATGTCTGCTATTTACGATGGCGAGCTCAGCAGCACATCATGGGGTTTCTTCAATAAGGTAGATCCTATTGAGTATGTGGAGGGTGAATGCGAGAAGGCTGTATTCGACCTTACTGTAGCCGACGTTAGTGCGATGTTCTGGCCCGCATACGAGTTTGTTTCTGGTGGCGAGTATGTAATCTTCCTTTACACAGAGGAGGATATGGATATGATGGAGGGCATGACATATCCTGTTTTGGAGTCTGCTATCTTTGCTACTTACAAGAGCACTGTCGTTGATGTTACTATCGTAGAGAACTCTGTTACTTGGAACGATGCTACTCTTAAGATGTCGTTGGCCGGCTACACTAACTATTTGGTTGGTTGGGTATCGGACGCATACCTCCAGGAGTGTATTTCATACAATATGTGTACAGACCTTAACTCACTCCTCGATATATGGCTTAAGAGCCCTATGGGCCAGGGTATCAATCAGGATGCTGGTGCTATTCTTCCTAATGGCATGCCTGCGGATACTGAGTTGAAGTTGTCTAAATTGGCTGAGTACTCATTGAGCATGTGGGCACCTGCTGTAGAGCCTGGCAACACATACTATCTCTACGTATATCCTTTCGACATGCAGTCAGAGATGGATCTCTGGACACTTCAGCCTACCCACGAGGATGTATACCTCTTCGGCACATTCACTACTGCTGATATTACTAAGGGTGATTTCACTGTAGAGCCTACATATACAGCCACACCTGGCCAATATACGTTGGAGGTTGAGGTAGAATTCACCGAGGAGTACACCGTATACTACGAGTTCTATCCTGATACAGCGGTGGATGTAGATGAGCGTATTGCTCAGGTATTCGAGGATTGCTACAGTTCACAGACTGGTACAACTGTTTACGCTGATACTTATAACTATGGCGAGTATCCCCAGGTCCTCAGCATGGTAGTAGTCAACGCTGCCGGTGAGTATATCTACGTAGAGAAGGAGTTCACTGAGCCCAAGCCTGAGGAGCTTACTTTCACTGAGGTAAATGTTACTAAGGCTAACACTAATCTTACTCTCAATTTCTCTGACGGCACAAATACACTTGCTGTAACCGTTTGGAATCAGGAGGGTTACGCTTTGGCAGATGGCACGTATACATTGAATACAAACATTTCAAGCTATGACGGTGTAACCTTTAATGACCAAATATGCAATAGCTACTACTGTGGTGCATTTGAGATGGTTGTAACAACAACTGACAATGGTCAGAAGTTTGATATCGCATTCACATGGGATGGTGACAAGTATGTTGCAACATTCGAGGGTGTAGCAGCTGCTGACCCCAACGCTCTTCCCACATGGTATCTTTACATGACATTGGATATGACCAATTACAATGGTAATGTAGATAGCTGCTACGTAAGCACTATTAGCGCAGAAAGTGATATTTCGTTGGCTCTACGTAATGATAACTGGGATTGGGTTATTCTTACGTTCCCCACTGCAGGCACAACATATATCGCTCCTGGCACTTACACCGTAGGTGACACTCTCGGCGCTAAGAGCTACAATGGTTACACCTTGGGCGCTCTTACAGCAGGTACTGTTGAGGTAGCATACGATGCAGCTACCGGTTACACTATCAAGTTCGACGTAACTGAGAATTCAAACAACTACAAGGGTAAGTTCGTAGGCGACCTTAGCGCTAAGGGCATCACTGCTCCTGCAGAGGGTGGCGCTGAGGATGGTGGCGCTGAGGATGGCGTGATTGTATTTACTACTATGAGCGAGAATCGCGCCTCACATCAATACTACGGCGATTATCTACTTTCAGATGATTCAGGTAATAACCAGTTAGTTATCGTAGTTGACCAGTCAGATGCAACAACGGCAGCTATCGTTGCAGACACTTACACATGGAAAGCATATTACAACTCAATCTTTATCGGTGGACACTTTGCTTTCGAGGAGGGTACTGTTAAGATTAACGGAACAACAGTAGAGTCTAACGCTCAGATTACTGCAGGTTCTCTTACTGTAGCAGAGGATGGCTCACTAACAGGTACTATAACTGTTGATGATACTGAGTATACTTTCCAGTACAACAAGTAAGATAAGCCTATCTTAACCTTTTCGGAGCTTCCCAATCGGGAGGCTCCGATTTTTTTAGGGAGAGCAGAGAGAGCAGAGACCACAAAGACCACAGAGAGATAAACGACCATGCGGGCAGTATAGGCAGCGACCTCGTTGTTGTCTCTGTTGTCCCTGTTGTCCCTGTTGTCTTTGTTCCAAGGGAGAGCAGAGACCACAGAGACCACAGAGAGATAAACGACCATGCGGGCAGTATTGGCTGCGACTTCGTTGTTGTCCCTGTCGTCTTTGTTGTCCCTGTTATCCCTGTTGTCCCTGTTGTCCCTGTTGTCTTTTTTTCAAGGGAGAGCAGAGACCACAGAGAGAGCAGGGAGATAAACGACCTCGCGGGCAGATTCTTCGATTACGCGGGCAGATTCTTCGACTACGCTAACGCTCCGCTCAGAATGACCAAGAGGAGTGCTCCGGGCGTGTCATCCTGAGCGCAGCGAAGGATCTAAGGCAGAGACCTCGTTGTTGTCCCTGTTGTCCCTGTTGTCTTTTTTTCAAGGGAGAGCAGAGACCACAGAGACCACAGAGAGATAAACGACCACGCGGGCAATATTGGCAGCGACCTCGTTGTTGTCCCTGTTGTCCCTGCTGTCCCTGTTGTCTTTTTTATTACAAAAAATTTGTTCATTCAGCTTTTTATTAGTAACTTCGTCGGAAATAGTCAGCAATGATTGCCAACAACAACAAAATAATCATTAACTCTAACTACGAAAAGCTTCTCTGCTACCAGAAGGCTGTGGTCATTTACGACCTCACGTTTCACTTCTGCTCGCGCTTCATAGACAAGAAAGACCGTACGTACGACCAGATGATACAAGCAGCACGCTCGGGAAAGCAGAATATAGTCGAGGGACACGCAGATATGTCAACCTCAAAAGAGAGCGGCATAAGATTGTTCAACGTAGCAAGAGGAAGCCTCCTCGAACTATTGGAAGATTACAAGGATTATCTGCGTGTTCGCAACATGAAACTATGGGAAAACTACTCGCAAGAAGCTAAATATATGGCTAAGTTAGGCGTAGAACACAACGACGCCAAATTTTTCATAGAACTTGCAAATAGTAGAACAGATGATACCATTGCGAATATGACCATAGTACTTATTAGACAAGCTATATCATTAACAACAAAGTACATAGGAAGGGTCGGCGAGAACTTCGCCAGCGAGGGAGGCTTCCGCGAGCAGATGACAAAGATAAGACTAAAAACAAGAGATAAAAGGTAACAACAACGAAACACAAACACATCTGATATTATGAAACTTAAGAATCTATTCTATCTATTGGTTGCAATGACATTGGTCTTTGCAGCGTGCGAGAAGGGCACGGACGATACCGACAACAAGCCCAACACCGAGCAGCCCGGCGATGAGCCCGGCACTGGCGATGAGCCAGAGCAGCCTGGTGACGAGCCCGAGCAGCCCGGTGACGAGCCCGAGCAGCCTGGCGATGAGCCCGGCGATGAGCCTGGCGATGAGCCTGGCACTGGCGACGAGCCCGAGGTGAAGGAGCCCGTATTGACACTCACATCTATTACGGTGATGGAGTTCGCTGTAGAGGGTGGCATGGGTGAGATAACATACACCCTTGAAAATCCTGCCGAGGGCGTAGCAGTCGAGGCAGAGACCGAGGCCGACTGGATAACGGGTCTAACAACAGCAATAAGCACCAAGGTGTTGTTCACCGTAACAGCGAACAGAGGCGAGGCGCGCGAGGCAACGATAACCGTAACATACGGCGAGCAGAGCTTCGAGGTGGCGGTAAAGCAGGCCGAGAATCCCGTGAAGGAGCCCGTACTGACGCTCACATCTAATGCGGTGATGGAGTTCGCAGCCGAGGGTGGCGCGGGCGAGATAGCATACACCCTCGAGAATCCCGCTGAGGGCGTAGTGCTCACAGCAACGTGCGAGGCCACGTGGGTGACTGACATCGTAGCAGCCGAGAAGGTGACATTCGTCGTAGCAAAGAACAATGGCGAGGCGCGCGAGGCAACGATAACCGTAGCATACGGCGCAAAGAGCTTCACCGTAGCCGTAAAGCAAGCCAAGGGCGAGCCCGAAGAGGAGGAGGACGAGAACTACGACCCCACAAACGTGGTGCTCACAACGATAGGCGAGATAGTATATGGCACCTATGTAACTGAGATACCATTTTCAGACAGCAGAGGTAAGAACAGCGTGACACTCGTGCTCTATCCCGATTCGGTTGTTGACGGCTATCCCGTAGTTGCCGAATACCCCACATGGCAGAGCGACCCGAGCTATGTGATGAAAGAAACACACTTCTCGTTCAAGAAGAACTCGCTAATGGTGGATGGCACGAAGTATTCGAACAACGTCATCGCGGACCCACCAAAACCCACATGCAACGTGGCTGAGGATGGAACAATAACACTCACATTCACCGTGGGTGGCGAGGCGCGAACATTCACATACTACAAGAAATAGAGCAAAAATATAGCCTCTTTCGGAGCTTCCCAATCGGGAGGCTCCGATTTTTTTTGTTTAATAAAATTATTTTTCTATCTTTGTGGTTGAATGGTTAACCATAAAGAATTTTGTCTATGAGAAAGATTGTTTACATGGCGCTTATCGTCGCATCGCTCGGGCTCGTAATGGCGGGCTGCGAGAAGAGCGTGCCCCCACAAGACGAGCCCAACAACGAAAACCCGGGAAACACCGACGACCCCAACGACCCCAACGACCCCGGAAACGATGCCCCCTTCGAAATACAGTTGATTGAGAAGACCGAGCTGTCGTTCATGTTCAACGTATACCCCAAGGACAAGACAATGGAGTATATATACCTAACCGACACCGCTAAAAACCTCGCCAAGAACAATGTGGCATCGGATGACGACATCCCCGCATTCGACCTCGAACTCTTCAAGCGCGAGGCCGAGACCTACGGAACATCGGTAGAGGAGCATGTGCGCAAGTACTACATAACAACAGACGAGGTGCGCATGGTCGAGGTAAACGGCGTACCCCCGGGTGAGGAGTTTGTTATATATGCCTACGGCGTGGAGTTCGTCGACGGCATGCCAAAGCCCACAACGGAGGTTATCACCTTGCACGACACAACGCTCGATGCCGAGATTGTCGAGATGCCAATGGAGATAGAGGTCGGCATTGACAGGTGCTATGCCAACGTGACGACAAAGCCCGCAGGATTCAAGGGCAACTACTTCTCATTCGTCGAGAAGATGGATGTATACTTCCCCGACACAACACCCACCGAGGAGCAGCTCGTAGAGGTGGCAATGGACATATATTACCGCTCGCTCGCGCTATATCTACAGTTCGGATTCCCCCTCGCGGCGGCCATAGACGAGCTAACGGTGCGTGGCACGGAGAGCATCGACTATGACCTCATCGCCGAGACCGAATACTTCGCTGCCGCAGTGCCCATAGACAACGCCACGGGACTGATATATGCCTACCCCACCGTGAAGAGCTTCACAACAGGCACCGTGGAGCCCTCGGACAACGTAATAACAATAAGCGTGAGCAACATCAAGGCGCGCGAGGCAACGGTAAAGGTGACACCCTCGAACAACGACCCCTACATCGTGGCATGCTTCGAGAGCGCCGCATTTGAGGGTAAGACGGGTGACGAGATTATTGACTACTACGTCGCAAACTTCCCGATGCAGTCCGTAGGTGGCGGCTTCGAGTACACCTTCACAAGCCTTAACCCCAACACCGACCTCTTCATCGCAGCCTTCGGCTACGAGGGTGGCGTGGTGACAACAGAGTTCTTCCGCGCCGACTTCAAGACGCTATTCGAGGCGGTTGCCGACATAAAGATTGAGTGCGACATCCTCGGCGCCTTCGACCTTACGGAGGTGGTAGCGATAAACGACGACTATCAGGAACTCATCGACTTAGGATATGTAGCGCTCTTTGCCTACGAGTTTACGACAACGCCACAGGCCGCGGGAATACAGTATGGCCTCTACAACAAGGTGTCGACCGAAGGTCTCGATGACGACACTTTACGTCAGGCCGTTATAGACAACCGCGAGATAAAGACGTCGTTCACACCCGTGAACTTCATCGACCGCTGGGGCAAGGAGTATATAATCCTCGCCGTGGCACGCGACGAGGCGGGCAACCCCTCGGAGCTATACAAGAGCGAGCCCTACACCGCAACATACGAGGGTCGTGGCAATGCCATGGACTTCCTCATGTGGCGCCACCCGGGAGCATACTAATGGATGACAAGCCAAATAAGAAATGCCGGTCGCGTGACCGGCATTTTTATTTGGCTACCTCACAACAATCTCGTCGGTAAACAAGAAGCCCGAATACCTGCTTCGGTGCGCCTTATAGCGTATATACCGCACATCGGCGCTACCCTCCCAGCCGAAGCTCTTGAACGACGGCAGCTCGTCGACAACGACTTCATGCTCGATATCGGTGAGGAGCTCATAGTTCTCGCCATCCGTCGAGCCCCATATCTCCACGCGGCAGGGCATAAAGACACCCGGGCCACATATCTGCATAAAGTCGGCAGCGATGCTCTCAACATGCGTTACCGCGCCCATATCCACGACAACATCTACACCACCACGGCCAAGGAAGCCCTGCCAGCGCTTATCGGCGTATGTCCATGTGCCACGCAGGCCGTCCGTGAGCGTAGCATCGCCCGCAGCGGCATACTGCGGAGCGTAGTAGAACGAGGGATAGAGGTAGCTCACGCTCTTACCCACGGCGAGGTGGTCGATGGGCTCGAGCGACTCGGGGCGGTTGCCTATCTCGTTCTTAAGGTCGAAGGGTGTATATCCGCGCGCAATCATATCGTCGACAATCCTCACAGCACGCTCGCGGAAGAGGCCAAAATCCCTGCGCGCAGGCTGGCTCCACCCTATCTCCGCCACAGCAATGGCACGTGGCCAGAGCATGTGCTCATAGTGCTCGTCCGTGGGGATAAACTCAGCCCACAGGTTGACCTGCACGCCGATGATATGCTCCCTAACCGTGGCATCCATACTCTCGGGCGTGGGCTCATACGAGTATACCTTATCCAATGGCAGGTAGCCACCGATGCTCTCGGGCTGCGAGTAGGGGGCATCCTGCGGGGCATCGATATAGCAGTAGCCGTGGGGCGACATGATGGCATCGTGGCCGGCAGCGGCAGCAGCAATGCCACCCTCCTCACCACGCCACGACATAACCGTAGCATTTGGCGCGAGGCCACCCTGAAGAATCTCGTCCCAGCCGATAATCTGGCGGCCACGGGCATTGAGGTACTCCTCGATGCGGTGAATCATATAGCTCTGGAGCTCGTCTACATCCTTCAAGCCCTCCTCCTGCATGCGCCTACGGCAGTCGTCGCACTCCTTCCAGCTCGACTTGCCAGCCTCGTCGCCACCGATATGTATATACTCCGAGGGGAATATCTCGATAACCTCGTCGAGGATTGCCTGCATCATCTCGAACGTAGCCTCCTTGCCGATACATAGGTCGCCCTGGCGCTCGGGAAGCTGCGTGCAGCGCAACTCTGGGTAGGCGGCAAGCACCTCGTCAGAGTGTCCGGGCATCTCTATCTCAGGGATGATGGTAATATAGCGGTCGGCAGCATAGGCCACAAGCTCGCGTGCCTCGTCCTTCGTAAGGTAGCCACCATAGGCACCCTCTGTGCCCTCATCTACATGGCGGCGCTCGCCATACCACCACTCCTTCCACGTGTGGGGCACACGCCATGCGGCATAGCTCGTAAGGCGCGGGTAGCTATCCACCTCGAGGCGCCAGCCCGCAGCATCCGTGAGGTGCAGGTGCAGACGGTTCATCTTCATCGCTGCCATCTGGTCTATCTGCCGCATAAGGAACTCCTTCGTGCGGAAGTGACGCGAGATGTCGATAAGCACACCTCGGTAGGCAAAGCGCGGAGCATCAGCAATATGGCATGCGGGAAGTGTGCCATCGGCTTCGTATATCTGCTTGAGGCTCTGAAGGCCGTAGTACAAGCCCGCGGCCGTTGTGGCCTTAATCGTCACACCCGTCGTTGTGATATCCATGACATATCCCTCCGAGGCATTACGCTCCGCAGCAATCGCGCCGAGAGCCTCCGCATCAACAACCCGAAGGTTGATATAACCCTTACGCGCGGGGCGGCACACCCTATCAAGGCTTATGCCCGTATCCTCCGCCGCCGCCTCAAGGCGTGTGGCATCCTCCTTCGGGGCATCAATGTAGAGCTTAAGGTCGCGACTGAGGTCTACGCTCCCCTCGCCCCATGTTGCCAGCGCGGGCACGGGAGTGATGATGTTATGCTGTGCCGCAACATCGCCAACAACAACCACAAGAGCAACGACAAGCGCATATAGATACTTTATTCTCATACTTATATTATTGCAATTAACGAAATGGGGCTGACTAAAAAGTTGCTTAGCCAGCCCTTGATACCTAAGAGAGTGAATAAAAAGATGTAGTTTTAGGCTTGCGAAGCCCGAAAAAGCGGAGTTTACTCGGCGTAAATGAGCATTTTGAGGGCGAGCGTAACGACAAAATACACTTTTTATTCACTCTCATCATTATAAATCCATCAACTAAAAGCGGAAGGCCTTAACAACCTTAACCTCAACGATGTCGCTCTCAACAACAAGAGGCTCCACAGCGTGGTACGTAACCTCCGCAGCGCGCGGTGCACCCACATTCTCGCTCCAGATGCAGCTCATCGCGGGCTCGCTGCTCTCGGCAACGACAAGCGACTTCATAGATGCCTCGGGCGCCGGCATAGCATCATTTACCGCATCAACATAGCCCTTAAGCTCGTTGATATCGCCAGACGACGTGGGCTTAACAGCCAAGCATCCAACACCTGCCTCGTGGCCGTTAGCATCCTGAGCATAAGACACTACAGTCTGGTCCAAATCCCACTTAGCCACGAAGAAGTGGTAGGGAACGGTGAGGTTCACATCCTGCCAATAGCCACGGAAGTTGGCGATAATGTACTGACCCTTTAACTTGACAACATCGTCGTATAGATCCTCCGACAAGGCGCTAAAGAGTGCCGTAGCGCCATCGATGTTAGTATGTCTAACAGCGATGATAGGTCTGCCCTTCGTAAGTTCAGCATTACCGAAGATGGTGCCATTCTCCTCATCACCGTTATACACACCAAGGAGCTCGACAGTAGGCGTAATCGTACCCGGGGCAACGGTCGTGGCGATAACATCGCTATATACGCAGTTTGCGAACTTACCCGTCGTAGCATCAATAACCAAAACATAGCCTATATACTCCTTCTCGGGCTCGAGGTTTGCGATATAATACTTACCGTCGCCATTACGATAGAGGTGGCTACACTTCTCCTCCAACGCCTCCTGGATAGTGAGCGAGGGGCTCTGTCCCTCCATACACATCTGCATAACCTGCGCGAGCGTGCCTGACGAAGCGTTGATAGCGGCCTGAGGATCGAAGCCCTCAGCATAGGCGATACCGGGCTGATAGTAGATTGTAGGATCGTTAGCGTCAACCTCCAACGTGAAGTCGTAGGGGCCTACCTCCGAGGCGCTGAACGTAAACTCAGCCTTCATGGGATCACCCTGCTCCGCAGTCTTGAACGACACATATACGGGTACCGAGGTGATAGTACCGGGGTTCTGGTCGTACTCGCCCGTCTCCTCGTTGATAACGGTGCCATACGTGGGGTTAGCCTTGAAGCTGAAGACCACGATGTAGTACTCCGTCTCGGCGATGCTAAGCTCCAACTTGTTATCACCCGTGAGGTCTACAACACCCATAACAGGGTCGCGACGCTTAACCTCCGTATAGTTCTCCCAGTAGTAGATATACTCCGTAACGGCGCTATTAGCAATCTCATAGGGCTTCATGCTCTTCTTCTGGCTATCTATGTTATCGATGTAGTAGTAGTACTCAGCCTCGGGATTCGAGGGCGTGATGCGCACCTCGGCAGAGTAGTGGTCTACGTTGATAACATCGACATCGAAGGTGAGGTCGTTGGGCGCAGCCTCGCCTGTGTTATAGCGTAACTCCTCGAGCGCAGTGCTAACATATAGGCCACCATCATCAACAGTAACACCCGCAGCGAAGCATGCATACTTCGTCTTGGGCTTAAGGTTGGCTGCGTGGAGCGTTCTATGACCCTTGAAGATGAGCTTCGCGCGAACATCGGCATCGCTCACGCCCTCAGCCTTAAGGTTGTCCATCTGCGTCTTGAGGTGATTCTCGAAGAACTGCTCCTTGGTCCACTTATACTCGCCCTCAGCCGAGGTGTAGGTGTTGAGCGTCTCGACATCCACGTTTACAAGGCTCCACTCCTGAGCATTATCGCTCGGCGTAACCTTGATAGCTGCGGTGTTGAGGTTGGCCGTAGCATCAATAGTGAAGGTGCAATAGTCCACCTCGGGAGCCAGGGTCTTGAAGCGCTTGAGCACCACTGCGCTATTGAGCGCATAGTTCTGAGCAGCATCAACACCAAACACCAAGAGGTAGTAGTTGGTGTCGGCATTGAGATTCTCAATCTTGATATTCTCACGCGCGCCCTTACCCACCTTCTCGGCCATAAGAGCCTCGAAGGTTGTATCTACAGATGCGGCATACTCTCGAATGTTTGTATACACCATGTTTACAATCTCGGCATCCAAGGCATACTGCTCAACACTCTTAGCATCGTAGGCAACAACCAAATAGTCGGCCTCGAGATCCGAGGGAGTAACTGAGTAGGTAACCGTCGTCATGGTGATATCACCACACTCTACCTGGAACGTGAGCTCCTTATCCTCGGGTTTCTCACCATCATCGGGCTTCTCTGTATCATCGGGTTTCTCCGTATCGTCGGGCTTAGGATCGGTCTTATCCTTTTCGCATGCGGTGAAGGATAGAGTTACCACCGCCAAGATGGCCATCAACCAATTTAATCTCTTCATAGTCGTATTTTTTTTAGTTCATTCTCTTATATGGCGGGCATCACCCGCAACCGTTAAAGCCAACCCCGAGTGAGAGTCTTATGCTCGCGGCTCGGGGTAAGGCCCATACTCAATCTTCTATCTGTGGAGGTAGAAGGGGAGGAATACGTCTAATAGCATCACCTTGTTGGGGTCTAACACCGCGGGGGCCTCCGCTACGGGCATGCTAACCATCTCCTGCTGCACCGCGGGCATCGCTGCGGCTGTGGGCTTAGCAAGGGGCTCCTCGTTGACAACGAGCGATGCGGGCATTGCCACGCTGCTCTGCTCCAAGGCGTCGATCTTGTTAACGAGCTCTATGAGCTCCTGGATGTTGCTCTTGTCCTCAACCGTAGGCTGTACGTACAGACGGCCTATTCCACCAATAAGACCCGAGTTATCTACGGCATAAGCCAAGGCTGTGTACTCCGTATCCCACGTTGTTGTGTAGAACGAGTAGGGCGATTCGAGGCTCGTTGCTTTCCATATTCCGGTGCATGCCTTCCACACATCGGTATCGGGATAGCCTATATCGTTGCTGCAATCATCCTCGGGCAACGTGCTAAAGAGTGAGCGAGCACCATCAAAGTTGCTATACTTAATTACAGTGATAGCATAAGCGCTGGTGTCTATCGGCTTACCATCCTTATCACGGAATACCGTGTTCTTATAAGCCTCCTCACCCGAGTAGTAACCTACGAGCTCTACCTTAGGCTTCACGCTACCCAATGCCGTGGTCTTGGCCAAAGGATTGAAGGCGTGAGCCTTGGCAACATAACCCGTATTTATATCCAGAGCAAGGATGTAACCCATAACCTCGGTCTCGGGAGACATGCCATTGGCTACGGTCGTAAAATTACCGTTCCAATACTGCGAAACAAGCTGCGGGATGGTTATTGGTACATTCTGCTCCTCATACATAGCAAGTGTCTTGTCAAATGCATCGTTATGCTCCTTGATAATGGCTGCCTCGTCATACTCCTCGGGAGAGCAGATGCCCACAACGTAGTATGTCGAAGAGTGTGACGATGTCACCGAAACATCGCAGCTATAGGGAGTGATATTCGACGCTCTCATCGTAAACTCCGTAGTTGCAGCATCGGGAGCCGGAAGTGTGCGGAAGGTCACCATCACGGGCTCAGAAGTAATACCATACGAGTAACCAAAGGCGATAACACAGTATTTCGTATCGGGAGCATCAAGCTTATACTTATAGGGGCTACCGGGGCCACCGGTATAGTCCTGAGTGCCCTTCGCAAAACTCCAATAGCCATTATCCATATATACCTTGTTATCCTCAACAATCTTATTCATAACCTGCTCGGGTGTAGAAACGCCATCGTAGGGCTGAACCATCCATACATAGGAATCCTTATCATTCGAGGGCTTAACCTTGATAGCGGCACGTGTTGCCTCAATATCGGTAACGGTGATGTTGAACGTAAGGTTTGAGGGCATAACATCGCCCGTAGTATATTCTGTAATCTCGGGCTCCGAGATAAGCGTGATGCTACCCGCGGGAGTTACGTCAAATGCCGCGACGATTGTGATATACTCGGTAAAGGTCTTAAGGGCCTCGACCTCGAGCTTCATCTCTCCCCTATGGAAGAGAGTATTGAGAATCTGGTTGTCGGTATATCCTGCACCACGATACTGGCTAATCTGGTTGCTCAAGCAGAGGCTGATAAACTCCTTGTTATCCATCTTCTCCTCGCCCTCGGGGTCTGTATAGTACAGATAACCCGCCTTTTCGAAGGTATAGAAGTACCAGATAACCTCAAGGTCTGAGGGGGTCACGGTATACTCGGCAGTGTTATAGTATACGTCGGTCTTAACATCGAAGGTGACATCAATCATATCTACCGCCGCGGTCTGGAACTTATGCTTCGTGAGATCGGTGTTGGCAATGAAGCCATTCTCTACATCTACGCCAAAGGCGAGGAGGTAGTAGTCCGTCTCGGGAGCCAACGAGCTGTAAGAGTCGCTCACAACACCCTTATCGAGATACGCGGGCATATACTCCGCCAAGGTCTTACCCTCAGCACGTGCGGCAGCCTCAAGCTGTCGGTAGAGCTCCGTGATGATAAATCTGTCGTGCGTAAACTCCTCGATAGTCTTTGCATCGTAGAGCACGATGAAGTAGTCGGCCTCGAGATCCGTAGGTGTCACGGTGAACTTCACCGACGAGTAAGTAACCTCGTCAACAACAATCTCGAAAGCGAGAATCGAGCCCTGCCTTACAGTGACATCAAACGAAGAGGCCTCGCAAGACACGGTAATCGTTGCCTCGCGCGCATCACCACTATTGGGCGCGACAACAAAGGCGATGCTCTCCTCTACGACGATGTCGGTAATCCAATCGGCCTCACACTCCACAGTGGGGACAACACCCTCCTTGACATTTGCCAGCGTGTAGGTAATCTCGCCATTACCACCCTTGGCCGTGAACTCCATCGTGGCCTCCGAGGTAATCTCCAACTCGGGCTGAGCACCAGGCGTCGGCTCGGTTGTGTCCTCGGTACATGATACCATGGCAACAGACATCATCGCCACAAGCATCAAAATCAAGTTAAATTTTTTCATAGTTTTAGTTTGGTTATAAAATTAATAATCTCTTAAATTCCTAATCTATAATCATATATCGCATTATCCGCAATCCTCACAACTCTCCCGCCACAATATATATCGCTTTTTATCATCCTCACCTACATGTCATGCGCATCATCCGCATCATCCGTTTGAATAAAAAGCACCATTCTAAGATGCAAAAATAAAATATTTTTGGATATAGACAAAATTTTTCGGGTCTTTTTAAGGCTCTTTTTGCAAGAAAATCGCCCCGATGTCGAGCATCGAGGCGATTTTATTATAACAGTTATCTCTTACTGGACATTTCCCGTCCAATTAAGTGTCAGCTTGTTAGGCTCGGGGGCATCATCGTAAGCATCGACGATGATGGTATGCGTGCCATCCGTATTCTTCTTAATCTCCACCGTTCCCGTAGTCAGCGGAGCCTGTGTAACTGCCTTATTATTGTCGTTATATACCATATAGAGCGAGCCCATAAGATATATGCCGTCGTCCGAGATTGCCACACCGGGGATAAATACTCCCGGGCCAAAGTTAGGCTTCGAGGGGTCGTCTGCCGAGAAGCCGGCCGAGGGATACAAGCCCACATATCCCGACGATGCATCTACGGTAGTACCAAGGAGGTCTAATTGTAGGAATACACCATTATCATATCCCTTCTTATCGACAAACTCCACAACCCAGTTGCAGTAGCCACAATGCCAATAATCACCATAGCTTTTTATCGAAACATTGCAGTTAGACACATCTATCGCAACATCCCCCTTAAGGTTAGATATATGGTCCGACGTCTTAGCCACATCTAACGAGTAGTCGCCATCGAAGGTGACATTAAACTGCGCCGTCTCGGTATAGGCCACAAGCTCGATATGGTTGCCGGCAACGGTCATAGATGCTCCTACAAGCTGCGTGGTCCAGCCCTCAAGATTCTCATCAACGTACATATAGTCCGTATTCGGGAGGTTGAGTATCGAGTAGTTACCACACGAGTTGCTCGCATCGAAGCGATAGGTGCCGTCGGGCACCTTGACTCTCTCCTCGCTCGTAGCCAAGGGGGCAAGGATATCGAGGCGTATAAACTCCGTGTTGGGCTGCACATCGCCACCCTCAACGCCATCCTTCGAGAAGATAAGCCAATAGTTACCAAGACCCTCGGTTACACGCTCGCCATAGTATGTGCCTATGAGCTGATTGGCAGCTATATCGACCTCTCTATATGCTGCTGCGGCCTGCGTGATGGTGATGGTATACTCCACATCGGCATAGGCGAGGATAACCTCACCCGTGCGGGGCTCAAGCTCTGAGTTGGGGGCTACTTCTATCATCACGACACCGTCGATAGAGTAATTCACCTCGGGAATCATCACGGTGTTGAGTATCGTACACTCCACCGTCTCGCCCTCGATAGGCATCGCGATGTTGTAACGCACCATGATGTTACCACCCTCGGCCTCGACGCTCTGCGTAGCGCTATCAAGAAGCGTGAAGCCCACGCTGTTTGCGGGCTCCTCACCCGCAGCCTGCTTGATGGTTATGTTCTTATTGTGGCCGGCATAGCTGAGGACGACGCTACCCTCGCGCTCCTCAGCTGTGGGGTTGGGTGCCACGGCAATCTCGATGACGCCCTTTGCTGAGCCATCCACGGCAGTTATCATCGTGGTGTTGAGTATCTCCCATACAACCTCCTCGCCAGGGATGGTGTTCTCGATGAAGTAGTGCACGGTGACGGTGTCACCCTCGGCACCTACGTTGTGAACCTCGCCATCGACGATGGTGAAGATGGGGTCTACGGTAGAGTCAGGGAGCGAGTTATTGTTCTCACACGCAACCATAACCATGGCCGTGAGAGCAAAAAGATAGGGTAAAAATCTTCTCATGATACTATCTGTATAATTAATATTAACTAACTGAGGACAAAGATATAAAAAATTCGACAAAGTGCAAATATTTCGTGCGCTGTGAGACGATTTAGGCGGAGGCCGCGGGATTATGGAAAGTTTCGATGGGTTGCGATGAGTTAGTATGGGTAGAATGAGGGTTGTATGTCTGATTTCTTGTCAGAAGGCGCCGAGTGCTACACTCGGCAAAAATGCCACCGATGGGTAGTACTTTGATGTACGTCCCATTGGTGGCATTTTTTGTTAGGGGCCGCAATCGGCCCCTTATCACAAGAAATTATAATTACATTTTCTTGCCCACATTAGTCTTCTTCGCACCCTTAGCAGCCGAAGCCTTGGCAGCAGCCTTCTTGGGAGCAGCAGCCTTCGTAGCCTTCTTCTCAGCTACAACGGTTGCATCCTCGGCAGCATCGGTCGTCTTCTTGCGTGAACGACGTGTCTTAGGCTTAGCCTCAGCAGCGACAGCTGCCTCACGACCGAAGGTGTAAGTCTCGTTGAAGTCAACGAACTCGATGATACACATGTCGGCACCATCACCAAGACGGAAACCGGTCTTAAGGATACGAGTGTAACCACCGGGACGCTCCATAATCTTAGGAGCGATAGTGCGGAACAACTCCGTTACGGCCTCCTTCTGCTTCAAGTACGAGAATACTACACGACGTGAGTGCGTGGTGTCCTCCTTAGACTTGGTAACGAGAGGCTCGATGAACTTCTGTACGGCCTTAGCCTTAGCTACAGTAGTCTGAATGCGCTTGTGCAGAACGAGCGACGATGCCATATTTGAGAGCATAGCCTTGCGGTGGCCGGCCTGTCTGCCAAGATGATTAAAATTCTTATTGTGTCTCATAATTAATCTTTATCAAGTTTGTAGATAGATACGTCCATACCGAACTTAAGGTTGAGTGTCGCCAACAACTCGTCGAGCTCCGTGAGCGACTTCTTACCGAAGTTGCGGAACTTCAACAACTCGTTGCGGTGGAGCTTCACAAGGTCGCCAACAGTGTCGACATCGGCCGCCTTCAAGCAGTTGAGCGCACGAACACTCAAATCCTGATCTGCAAGCTTCGTCTTAAGCAATTGACGCATGTGCAAGATGCCCTCATCGAACTCCTCAACACCCTGCTGCTCCTCCTCGTCGAGAGTAATCTTCTCGTCCGAGAACAACATGAAGTGCTGAATAAGAATCTTGGCAGCCTCCTTCAACGCATCCTTCGGATGAATCGAGCCGTCTGTAGTAATCTCCAAATTCAACTTCTCGTAGTCGGTCTTCTGCTCGACACGGTAGTCCTCGATAGAGTACTTGACGTTCTTAATGGGAGTGAAGATCGAGTCGATGGGGAGTGTATCAACATCCTTCTCGATGCCGGCATTCTCCTCCGAGGGTACATAGCCGCGACCCTTACCAATGGTAATGGTCATCTGCATCTTAGTACCGGGGGCGAGGTGGCAGATTACCAACTCGGGATTGAGCACCTTGAAGAATGAGAGGTAGTTCGAGATGTAACCTGCTGTAAGCTCCGTAACACCCGCTACGTTGATAGAGACCTTCTCGGCCTCCTCGTTATCGACAGTGCGGATGAAACGTACCTGCTTGAGATTAAGGATAATCTCGATCATACCCTCCATCACACCGGGAACGGCGGCGAACTCATTGTTCACGCCGGCAACCTTCACGGTCGTGATAGCATAACCCTCCAACGATGAGAGCAACACACGGCGCAAAGCGTTTCCGACAGTCATACCGTAACCGGGCTCCAACGGACGAAACTCAAACTTGCCGAACGATGAAGTCGACTCCAGCATGATGACCTTTTCAGGCTTTTGGAATGCTAATATTGCCATAATATTGAATTTGTTTGTAAATTACTACTTAGAGTACAACTCGACGATAAGCTGCTCCTTGATGTTCTCGGGAATCTCCTCACGCTCAGGCGTCTGGAGGAACTTACCACTCATCGTGGCACCATCCCACTCCAACCATGCGTAACGGCTGCGCGATGCACCCGAAAGAGCCTCGGTGATAACCTCCAAAGTCTTCGACTTCTCACGAACAGATACTACGTCGCCTACCTTCAATGCGTATGAGGGAATGTTTACTACATTGCCGTTTACGCAGATGTGACGGTGTGATACAAGCTGACGTGCTGCTGCGCGTGTAGGAGCGATACCCAAACGGTAAACAACATTATCAAGACGGCACTCCAACAACTTGAGAAGATTCTCACCCGTGATACCACCCATACGTGCGGCAGCCTCATAAGTGCGTGCAAACTGCTTCTCCAAAATGCCGTAAGTGTACTTTGCCTTCTGCTTCTCAGAAAGCTGCTCGCCATACTCAGAGTTCTTCTTACGCTTGCGAGCAAGACCGTGCTGACCGGGAGGGAAGTTGCGCTTCTCAAGAACTTTGTCAGCACCGTAAATAGCCTCGCCAAAACGACGGGCAATCTTCGACTTAGGTCCTATATATCTTGCCATAATCTTTAATCTGTTTAACTGTAAATTAAGTGTTTCTTATGTTATGCTTCCAATACGTCTGGCATTATACGCGACGACGGTTAGGAGCGCGGCAGCCATTGTGCGGCAGCGGTGTAACGTCGATAATCTCCATCACCTCGATGCCGGCACCGTGGATGGTACGTACCGCTGACTCACGACCCTGACCGGGACCCTTAACATAAACCTTAACCTTACGCAAACCCATATCGTAAGCAACCTTTGCGCAGTCAGCAGCAGCTGTCTGGGCAGCATAGGGAGTATTCTTCTTAGAACCACGGAAGCCCATCTTACCGGCCGACGACCAGCTGATGACCTCACCAACCTCGTTGGTGATGGTTACGATAACGTTGTTGAAGGTAGAGTGTACGAAAGCCATACCCTGTGCCGAAACCTTAACAACCTTCTTCTTAACTGTTCCAGTTTTCTTTGCCATAACTCTCTAATATTACTTAGTTGCCTTTTTCTTGTTTGCTACAGTCTTCTTCTTACCCTTACGTGTACGAGCATTGTTCTTCGTGCTCTGGCCACGAACCGGAAGACCCAAACGGTGACGGATACCACGGTAGCAACCAATATCCATCAATCGCTTAATGTTGAGCTGTACGACTGAGCGGCACTCGCCCTCAACCTTGATGCCCATATCGGCAATTGCGCCACGAATGGCGCCGACCTGCTCGTCGGTCCAATCCTGAACCTTGATGTCGCGGCTTACGCCTACGCTATCGAGGATCTTCTGCGCCGTAGAACGACCAATACCATAGATATAGGTCAAGCCGATCTCGCCGCGCTTATTTTTTGGTAAATCAACACCTACTATACGTGCCATAAATTTTCCTTTTTCTTAATTTCGGTTTGTTAAAACTAAAAATTATCCCTGGCGCATTTTGAACTTAGGATTCTTCTTGCAAATCACGTAGAGCTTGCCCTTGCGACGTACAATCTTGCAATCCTCGCTTCTCTTCTTAATTGATGCTTTTACTTTCATAACCGAAGCATTCTTAATTATTTGTACCTGAAAGATATTCGACCCTTACTCAAGTCGTAAGGTGTCATTTCAACTTTTACCTTATCTCCGGGCAAGATCTTGATGTAGTGCATACGCATCTTACCCGAGATATGAGCCGTGATAACGTGACCGTTATCCAATTCCACACGAAACATTGCATTCGACAACGCCTCGATGATGGTTCCGTCTCGTTCAATAGCAGTCTGTTTTGCCATAAGATTTAGTTGTTAATTGCCTCTTCGATGATGCTGAAGTCCGTAAGGATATCGGGGCCATCCTTGCCCACAGCCACGGCGTACTCGAAGTGTGCTGCCGGCTTACGATCCTTCGTGCGCACAGTCCAGCCGTCACGCTCGAATACCACCCTGCGGTCCCCAATCGTTATCATCGGCTCGATGCAGATGACCATGCCCTCTTTCAACAATGGCCCTCTGCCACGTGCACCATAGTTAGGTACGCCCGGCTCCTCGTGCATCTTCCTGCCGAGGCCGTGCCCCTCCAACTCGCGCACTACGCCGAAGCCAAAACTCTCGGCGTAATCCTGCACGGCTGCCGATATGTCGCCAACGCGATTGCCGGCCTTAGCCTGTGCGGCACCCTTGCGAAGAGCCTCTTTGGTGACGTCGAGCAACTGTCGTACTTCGTCGCTGACAGTGCCTACGGCAAACGTATATGCCGAATCACCAACAAACCCCTTCATAATGGTACCCAAATCGACCGATACGATGTCACCATCCTTGATGACATAGTCCGATGGTATGCCGTGTACAACCTGCTCGTTAACCGAGATGCAGGCCGACGCGGGATATCCCTGATAACCCAAAAAGCCCGGAACTGCT
Organism: Alistipes sp.; assembly: GCA_017451685.1. Classification (GTDB taxonomy): domain Bacteria; phylum Bacteroidota; class Bacteroidia; order Bacteroidales; family Rikenellaceae; genus Alistipes. The sequence goes on along the minus strand of JAFTNV010000032.1, from coordinate 7,786 downwards.
CCATTGGCGCGAATAAACTTCTCGGCGATGTCGTTAAGCTCGCGTGTCGTAACACCCGCCTTAACATGACGACCCACCTCTGCAAGCGCGCGGCTCACAAGAAGGTTATTCTCGCGAAGCAACTCTATCTCCTCTTTGGTCTTCAGAAAAATCATCTTTCAAACAATATCGGAGGGCTACCCTGTTGCACTGCCCCAGGGCAGCCTCCAATTTTTCTTGTGGTAAACTTATTAGTAGCGACCCTGAATACGTCCCGTCTTCATCAGACCATCATAGTGACGCATGAGCAGGTAGCTCTCAATCTGCTTAAGAGTGTCGAGAACAACACCCACCATAATCAGAAGCGACGTACCTCCGAAGAAGTAAGCGAAGCCCTGAGTGATGCCGAGCGTCATAGCAATCGCCGGAAGAATCGTGATGATTGCCAAGAACACCGAGCCGGGGAGGGTGATTCTCGTCATGATGTTGTCGATATACGTCACGGTGCTCTTACCGGGCTTAACGCCAGGGATGAAGCCACCATTACGCTTCATATCGTCAGCCATCATTTGAGGATTCACGATAATTGCAGTGTAGAAGTACGTAAATGCAATTACCAAGACTACAAGCGTAAAGTTGTACCAGAAGCTGGTGATGTCAAGCCACTGACCACCCCAGATAAGACCGGGGATGAACATGAGGGCCTGAGCAAAGATAATAGGCATTACATTGGCAGCGTTCAGCTTCAAAGGTATGTACTGACGCACACCACCATACTGCTTATTACCTACGATACGCTTAGCATACTGAACGGGAATCTTACGCACAGCCTGCACGATAGCGATAGCAAGCATGAATACCAATGCGAGGAACACAAGCTCCACGATGAGCATTATGATGCTTCCGCCACCAGTCGTCTGGAACAGGAACTCCTGAAGGAACGACTGCGGGAGGCGCGCAACGATACCGATCATGATGATCAGCGAGATACCGTTACCAATACCACGGTCTGTAATCTTCTCGCCCAACCACATGATGAACATGGTGCCGGCGATGAGGATAACAACCGCAGGAACTATGAAGGCGCCATTCTCGATGCCAAGGAAGCTATCCGTCACAGTCACAGCACCTGAAGAGATAACCTGCGTAGCAAGGTACGCGGGAGCCTGCAACAAGAGCACAGCGATGGTAAGGAAACGTGTCCACTGATTCATTCTGCGACGTCCGCTCTCACCCTCGCGCTGCATCTTACGGAAGTAGGGAACCATGATACCCAACAACTGTATGATAATCGACGCGGTGATGTAGGGCATAACACCAAGAGCGAAGATTGAAGCCTGCGAGAACGCACCTCCCGAGAAGATATTCAACAGACCCATAAGGCTGCTGCTATCGTTCGCGAAGTTCTGTGTCCACTGCTCCAAAACCGCGTGGTCTACACCCGGCAGAGTCACAAAGCTACCCAAACGATATATAAGAAGAAGGCCGAGCGTAAAGAGGATACGCGAGCGAAGCTCCTCAATCTTATATATGTTCTTGAGCGTCTCAACGAGTTTCTTGTTGGTGGCAAGTAGCGCGACGAGAACTACTAAAATAATACCAACAATGATATACTTGTTCATAAATTAATAGGTTTTTGGATTCTTAAACTCTTATCAACCGTTATTTGTCGCGGCCATACACCCTTTTCAGAGCACCGCTACGCGCGATATTATATATATGTATTATATTTAACAATCGCCTTCACCATTACCGCGACAATAACAGCCAATTTGCCGGTCACTACATCTTCTCGATAGAGCCACCTGCTGCTACGATAGCAGCCTCTGCGGTCTTTGAGAAGGCATTGGCCTTAACAGCCAAGGCGCGAGTGATAGCACCGTTACCCAGAATCTTAACCTTGTCGTTGCTCGACACGAAGCCTGCCTGTACGAGAGTCTCAAGCGTAACCTCCGTGAGGTTGTTGCGCGATGCGAGATCCTCCAATGTAGAGAGGTTGATAGCCTTGAACTCTACACGCTTGATGTTCGTGAAGCCAAACTTGGGAAGACGACGCTGCAAAGGCATCTGACCACCCTCGAAGCCGAGCTTGCTCGAATAACCCGAGCGCGACTTGGCACCCTTCAAACCACGGGTTGAGTAACCACCGTGACCCGAACCGGCACCGCGACCCACACGCTTATCGTGGTGAGTTGCACCCTTTGCGGGCTTAAGATTATGAAGTTCCATTTATTAATTCGTTTTTCTTGGTTAAACTTATTTTACCTCCTCGACCTTTACAAGGTGCCTAACACGCTCGATCATACCCTTGATGATTACCGAGTCGCTGTGCTCAACCGTCTGGTTGATCTTGCGAAGACCCAGAGCATCGAGGTTCTTGCACTGCTGTGTCGATGCGCCAATACGGCTCTTTACCTGAGTGATTTTCAATGTTGCCATAGTTGTTGCCTCCTATTTTTAACCGTTAAACACCTTGGTCATTGAGATACCACGCAACTGGGCTACAGAGTGAGCATCGCGCAACTCGCACAAAGCACCGATGGTTGCCTTAACGAGGTTGTGGGGGTTAGACGAACCCTTGCTCTTTGCAAGCACGTTCTTGATACCTGCCGACTCCAACACAGCACGCATAGCACCACCGGCGATGATACCGGTACCGGGAGCTGCGGGGCGAATCATAACCTCCGAGCCTCCGAAACGCATCTCCTGCTTGTGGGGAATTGTACCGTTGAGTACGGGAATCTTAACCAAATTCTTCTTTGCATCCTCTACACCCTTAGAGATAGCCACGGTAACCTCCGCAGCCTTACCAAGACCGTAGCCTACAACGCCATTGCCATTACCTACTACTACGATTGCCGAGAAGGTGAACGTACGACCACCCTTGGTAACCTTCGTAACGCGGTTGATTGCAACCAAGCGATCTGTCAACTCGCCGAGATCGCTTGTGCGGACTCTATTCTTGTTTATATTTGCCATAATCGCTTAGAATTTAAGGCCACCCTCACGAGCAGCATCTGCCAACATTTTTACTCGACCGTGATAGAGGTAACCGTTACGGTCGAACGCTACGGCGGTGATACCCTTCTCGGCGGCGCGTGCTGCAGCAAGCTTACCTACCAATGCTGCAACCTCCGACTTGTTCTTACCTGCTGCCTCGGCTACTACCTCCTTGTCCAGCGACGATGCCGTTGCCAAGGTTACGCCTGCGAGGTCATCAATAAACTGTACGTAGATCTGCTTGTTGCTACGGAATACAGTCATACGAGGCTGAGATGGCGTACCGTTAACAATCTTACGGATACGCATCTTGATTCTCGCTCTTCTTTCAATCTTATTCAATGCCATAATCTTGACTTATTTACTATTTAGCTGCCGACTTACCTGCCTTGCGACGGATAACCTCGCCGACAAACTTAATACCCTTACCCTTGTAAGGCTCAGGCTTACGCATAGAGCGAATCTTCGCTGCAACCTGACCTACAAGCTGCTTATCGATGCTCTTGAGTGTGAGGATGGGGTTACCCTTCTTCTCTGTTACGGCTGTTGCCTGAATCTCTGCGGGCAACAAAAGGGCGATATCGTGCGAGTAGCCCAAGCTCATCTCGAGAAGCTGACCCTTAACCTCGGCCTTGAAACCAACGCCTACGAGCTCCTGCTTGATCTCGTAACCCTTCGATACACCGATAACCATGTTGTTGATAAGAGCACGATACAAACCGTGCATTGAACGGTGACGGGGCTGGTTGGTAGGACGAGTTACGATAACCGCGGGTACCTCCTTCTGGCTCTCCTTCTCGATGTGTGTTCCAACTTCAACTTTGATGTCTGAGTCAACCTTCTGGCTCAGTGTCCCAAGTGGCCCTTTCACGCTTACCGTGTTGTCAGCTGCGATCTCCACAGTAACACCAGCGGGCAAGATTACAGGTAATTTACCAATTCTTGACATGTTTTTAGTTGTTTGATTGTTTGTTAATTCAGTTAATCACTCTTTCGTGGCCTACTACCATACGTAGCACAACACCTCGCCACCTACGTTCTCCTTACGTGCCTGAGCATCGGTCATGATACCCTTCGACGTTGAGACGATAGCGATACCCAAGCCGTTCAATACGCGGGGCATCTCTGCTACCGAGGCGTACTGGCGCAAACCGGGACGGCTAACACGCTTGAGGTTCTTGATGGCGTTCACCTTCGTAGCCGCATCGTACTTCAAAGCGACCTTGATCGAGGGGTGACCCTTCTCGTCCTTGTCAAACTTGTAGGCGAGGATGTAACCCTGATCGTACAGGATCTTGGTGATCTCCTGCTTAATTTTTGAACCGGGAGCTTCAACCACCTTGTGGTTGGCTTTCACCGCATTTCTAATTCTGGTCAGAAAGTCCGCAATTGGATCTGTCATAATGAATTAAAAGTTAAAAATTAATAATTAAAAATTGTCTATCTATGCTTTATTGCATCCTAATTTGTTCACTTTCACCGCCTTAGCACCCTCATACATATACGCACACGGGCCTATACAGCGCACAAAAGCGGGCAAATATACGAAGAAAATCCGAAACCACCAAACTTTTTCGCTTAATTTTTAAGCATTTAGCACATCCTTATCGACACAACAAATGCTGGCATACGTCATATATCACCAACATTTCGCGTAGAAAGTGCACAGGCCCGCAGTGTCCGCGTTGGCCTCTTGGCAGCCTCATGGTTGCACGACAAAAGATGCACATTACGCACATCATTCTCTCGTACAACTCCATACAGCACATCTACCTCACCAATCCCGTCATTACTCCGGCCTCGAATATTACGCATCACGACGACCTTGCATACGGCGATAATCAAAGTAGTCTCTGTATGAGATTTTCTACTCAGCACAGCACCCTATTCTTACGCCCCACAGCAAGGAAGTTACTACCCGTGGCAGCACTTTTCCCCCTATGAGCAACGTAATACTCGGGTCCTGAACCCATATAAGGCAGATATTGCTTGTGCGTAGCAACGCTACAGCCACGTGGCACCTAAGCACCTGACAATCTTCCACCTTATCCGACCCTGTAGCCGAGGCGCCCCTTGGGCACCTCGCACGGGATCTTCTTATACCGGAGGCGCTATCGCCTTGCAGCGAGCCACACTCCTACCATAAAGGTTGTGCCATAAAAGAGCAAGCGGCTTCATCACCTTTATTACCTGCCCCCAATTTATTAAGGTATCGCACACCCTTGAAACATTCGCCTTAGTGTGTTGGCCTCACACCCCGAGATATTCGGGATGTGGGCAACAGACGACTACCAGCTGGCCTTCTTAACACCGGGAATCAAGCCGTTCGAAGCCATCTCGCGGAACTGGATACGGCTGATACCGAACTGACGCATATAACCCTTAGGACGACCGGTGATCATGCAACGGTTGTGCTGACGGATAGGATTTGAGTTGCGGGGCAACTTCGAGAGGGCAATCCATGCCTCCTCGTGATCCATCTCACCTGCCTTAACCTTTGCTGCGATCTCCTCACGCTTGTGAGCATAACGCTTTGCAAGCTTCGCACGCTTAACCTCGCGTGCCTTCATTGACTCCTTTGCCATAGGTTACTGGTTCTTTTTAGCGTTCTTAAAAGGAAGGCCGAACTCACGAAGGAGAGCGTATGCCTCCTCGTCAGTCTTAGCCGACGTTACGAAGGTAATCTCCATACCGAAGATCTTGGTGATCTTGTCGATGTCGATCTCGGGGAAGATGATCTGCTCGGTGATACCGAGGGTGTAGTTACCCTGGCCATCGAACTTATCATTGATACCCTTGAAGTCGCGGATACGAGGAAGAGCAACTGCGATGAGACGCTCCAAGAACTCGTACATACGATTGCCACGGAGTGTTACACGCACACCGATGGTCATGCCCTTACGCAACTTAAAGTTAGAAATATCCTTGCGAGACTTCGTCTGCACAGCCTTCTGGCCTGTGATGCGGGTAAGCTCCTCCTGTGCAATGTCGATAAGCTTCTTATCGGCAATAGCCTGACCCATACCCTGGTTTACGACGATCTTCTCGAGCTTGGGGCACTGCATAACGCTGGTGTAACCAAACTCCTTCATAAGGGTAGCGATAATACGCTCCTTATACTCTGTTCTAAGTGTAGGTACGTATGCCATTATTTAATCTCCTCCCCTGACTTTTTAGCGTAACGAACTAATTTACCATTGTCACCTGCCTTGCGACCTACACGTGTGGGCTTGCCACTCTTGGGGTCGATAGGCTGAAGGTTCGAAATGTGGATGGGTGCCTCCTGCTCTACAAGACCACCCTGGGGGTTCTTAGCATTGGGCTTCGTAGCCTTCTTGCAGATGTTTACGCCCTCAACGATAGCACGCTGCTTGGCTGCATCTACAGAGAGAACCTTACCCTGATGACCACGGTTGTCACCAGCGTTCACGAAAACCATGTCCCCCTTCTTAATATGCAATTTAGACATATCTCAATAGTTTTTTAAATTACAATACCTCGGGAGCCAGTGATATGATCTTCATATACTGGTCACGCAACTCACGGGCTACAGGACCGAAGATACGAGTACCACGGATCTCACCCTGATTGTTGAGGAGTACTACGGCGTTGTCATCGAAACGAATGTACGAACCGTTGGCACGACGAATCTCCTTCTTTGTTCTTACTACGACTGCCTTTGAAACGGCACCCTTCTTGACATCACCCGAGGGAGAAGCGCTCTTCACAGCTACCACGATCTTATCGCCAATAGATGCATAACGACGCTTCGTACCACCGAGCACACGGATACAAAGTACCTCCTTTGCACCGCTGTTGTCAGCTACTACAAGTCTGCTTTCTTGCTGTATCATAACTACTTAGCTCTTTCAATGATTTGTACTAATCTCCAACGCTTCGTCTTGCTCAACGGGCGGGTCTCCATAATGCGTACGGTATCACCCTCCTGAACGGTTGTGTCCAAGCACTCAGCCACGAACTTCGTGGTCTTGTTCACGAACTTACCGTAGATCGGATGCTTAACCTTACGAGCAACGGCAACCACAATGGTCTTCTCCATCTTGTTGCTGACAACCAACCCAATACGCTCTTTTCTAAGATTTCTTTCCATAATGGTAATTAACATTTAGAGTTCTTCTGGCCGAGAATTGTCAACATACGTGCGATATCTCTGCGAGATTTCTTAATGATTGAGGGATTTTCGATGGGCGACACGGCGTGCTGCACCTTCAGCTGTGTGAGGTTTGCCTTCTCAGCTGCGATGCGCTCCTCGAGATCCTGCACCGACATCTCCTTTATTTCAGCACTTTTCATAATCTTTCAAGCTCCTTTTTAGAGTGATGACTCGACATAGTCGCGTCGTACAATAAACTTAGTTGTAATAGGCAACTTCTGAGCTCCCAGACGGAGTGCCTCCTGTGCAATCTCCAAGGGTACACCCTCTGCCTCGAAAAGGATACGACCGGGGGTAACGGGCGCTACAAATCCTTCCGGATTACCCTTACCCTTACCCATACGTACCTCGGCGGGCTTCTTCGTAATGGGCTTATCCGGGAAGATTCGAATCCAAATCTGACCCTCACGCTTCATATAACGGGTGATGGCCTGACGTGCTGCCTCGATCTGACGACCGGTGATCCATGTCGACTCCAAGGCCTTGATTCCAAACGAACCGTATGCAAGCTGGTTTCCTCTCTGAGCGAAACCCTTCATACGACCCTTCTGCATTCTTCTGAACTTAGTTCTTTTTGGCTGTAACATAGTTTTTTCGCTTTAAAAGGTACTACTTATTGTTGTTACGACGCTT
>JAFTNV010000005.1 GCA_017451685.1 Alistipes sp. | reverse complement strand
GTGGTCCCGGCTGTTTACGAAAAATATTATGTTATTCTTTCAATTCCAGTTGAGCTGAACAGCTCGCAATACAAAGATAGCAACTTTATATATATATACAAAAACCTGCCTAACAAAAAACTTGTTAGACAGGCTCATTTTTTATGTAGCGTAAAATTGGAAACTACCAGTTTAGAATCTTCTTGAAGTCGTACTCCTCGGGGTTGGGGAGATATGCCTTCGCTGCCTCGTAGTCTGCCGGTGTGATGTAGTGCATGAGGTTGTCGATAACCTGATGAATCTTGTCGGCGTTGATGTCAACGAGGCGGGGAGGAATCTTGCCTGTCTCGGGATCCTGCAAGTCCTTGAGGTAGAGGGGCGATACGTAGCCCTCCTGGCTGATGTAAACCATACAGCCGGTCTTACCCTCCGAGAAGAGCTTGTATACACCCATACCGAGCTGCGAGCAGTATACGAGGTCGAAGGCGCAGGGCGTCTGGCAGCGTACCTCGTAGCCAATCTCCACGGGGCGCGACTTAACCTTCACGCCGAGAGCCTTGCAACGCTTCTCCAAGAGGGTGTTAAACATTTCAGCCTTAGATACCTTGCCGAGCTCGGGGTGGCCGTGGTCGTCGTACGAGAAGTGTATGCCTGACTTCAGAATCTCCTCCTCGTCGAGGGCGTGGAATACACCCTCCGATACCATTGCAGCACCATAGTCCATGCCGAGGAGCTTACGCTTCACGATAGCCGAGACGATGAGGCTGATAATCTTGTCGATGGTAATCTTAGTCTTGTTGAACATCTCGGGGATGATGATCATGGGGTAGTGACATGCCGAGGCGATACCGAAGGCGAGGTGACCTGCCGAGCGACCCATGGCGGCCACTACGAACCAGTTTGCCGAGGTGCGCGCATCGTTGTATACGGCACGACCGATAACCGCACCGGCGTTCTTTGCCGACTGGTAGCCGAAGGTAGGCATACCTGCGGGGAGCGGAAGGTCGTTGTCGATGGTCTTGGGAACGTGGATGTTGGCAATGGGGTACTGCTTCTTCTCAAGGAACTTAGCAATGCGGTTTGCTGTCGAAGCGGTGTCGTCGCCACCTACGGTAACAAGGAGCTTTACGTTGTTGTCCTTGAAGAAGTCGAGATTGAAGTTCTTCTCGAAGTCCTCCTCCGAGGGCTTGAAGCGGCTCATTGTGAGGTACGAGCCTCCCTGGTTGAAGATGTAATCCACGCGGAACATGTCGAGATCCTCGTAGCGGGGATTGGGGTTGAAAAGACCCGAGTAGCCGTAGTGAAGACCGATCACACGATAGCCCTTAGCCAAAAATGTCTTGGCAACGCTGCCAACAACGGTGTTCATACCGGGGGCGGGGCCGCCACCCGTGAGTATTGCAATAGCCTCTTTCATAGTGCTTTATACTTTATAATTGTTGAATTGTCATTTTTAACACGACAAAGATAATAAATATTTTTAATAATAAAGAAATTTTAGACGACTATTCTATATTTTGCGAGAAATGTGTATCTTTACGTGGTGAAAACATAGAGATGCGTTATGAAGAGGATGCTTGCCATGATATTGATGCTCGCTTGCGCTGTGGGGGCTACTGCCGAGGTGCCCTTCAACGGCCTTATCACCGCGCCTGATGGTAGGGGGCTCAAGGTGCGTGTGAGCGTTGCGGGTCGCGATAAACGCACGCTATCAGACGGCAAAGGTCGCTTCGGGCTCACGGACATCGAGGCGGACGACACGCTGCTCTTTGTCTATAAGCGCGATACGCTGCGCGTTGATGTTGCAGGGCGACGGAGCATAAGCGTAGTGTGGGATGTCGAGGGTGACGAGTATAGTGCCAAGGAGGACGAGGACCTTGTAAACTTCGGCTTCGGCTACGTCAAGCGCAGGGAGAGCACCGATTACACCTCAGGCATCTCGGGCGACAGGCTGCGTGCTACGGGGTGTTCCAACCTTGAGGATGCCATCATGATGTGCTACCCCGGCCTTAAGCGTATCGGTGGCGAGCTGTGCTTGCATACGCAGAACTCCATAAACAGCTCGTCGGCAGTGCTTGTGTTGTGCGACAATGTGGAGGTAAACCTCGAGACGATAAACGTCAACGACGTTAAGAGCGTCGAGATATTGAAGGGCTCTAACATGTACGGCTTCCGTGGCGTGAATGGCGTGGTGCTTATCACCACCCTCTCGGGCTCAGATATCATAAAACAATAATACACCCATTACTAATTAAAAGATTAAAAAATACTAATTAAAACTCTATACTTTATTATGAAACGACTATTAACACTTTTGGCCTTGGCGAGCATTAGCCTTACGGCCGTTGCGGATGAGGGCATGTGGCTTCTGCCCTACATCAAGAAGATGAACAGCAAGGATATGAAGGCCCACGGCTGCAAACTTAAGGCCGAGGATATCTACTCTGCCGAGAAGTCGTCGTTGAAGGATGCCATCGTCATCTTCGGCAATGGCTGCACGGGCGAGATTGTCTCGGAGCAGGGCTTGCTCTTCACAAATCACCACTGTGGCTACGATGCCATACAGAAGCTCTCGTCGGTGGAGCACGACTACCTCGCCGATGGCTTCTGGGCTAACAACAATGCCGAGGAGCTCCCCGCCGAGGGTCTCTCAGTTCGTTTTGTGCGCCATATCTTCGATGTCACTGCCGACATCGTGGGTAACATACCATCTACGGCCTCGAATACGGAGTATATGGCTACGGCCGACCAGAATAAGCAGGCGCTTATCGCGAAGCTCGAGGCCGAGCACCCGGGCATGCAGGTTATCATCCCCGGCTTCTTCGGCAACAACCAGTTCTTCGCCTTCGTCTACGAGGTGTACCCCGATGTACGCTTGGTGGGTACGCCTCCCTCGTCTATCGGTAAGTTTGGCGGTGACACGGATAACTGGATGTGGCCACGCCATACGGGCGACTTTTCAATCTTCCGCGTATATGCCGGCAAGGATAACCGCCCCGCAGCATACTCTAAGGATAACGTGCCCTATAAGGCCGAGAAGTGGCTCGAGGTGTCACTCAAGGGTATCAAGGAGGGTGACTTCGGCATGATTATGGGCTTCCCGGGCTCTACCGAGCGCTATAAGACATCGTACGAGATTGACTATATGCTCGAGGTGGAGAACCCCCAGCGCATATATATCCGTGGTGAGCGCCAGAAGATTCTGCGCGAGTGGATGGACTCGGATCAGGCCATACGCATACAGTACGACTCGAAGTATGCTCGCTCGGCAAACTATTGGAAGAACTCTATCGGCATGTCGCGTGGCATAGAGAAGCTCGATGTTAAGTCTAAGAAGCAGGCGCAGGAGCAGGCCTTCCAGGCGTGGGCATTGGCTAACACCCTCCCCGAGGAGCGCTTCATCGACGCCCTGCCGCTTATCGAAGAGTCGCAGACGGAGGCACGCAAGGAGAATGCTACGTTGCAGTATCTCTCTGAGGCCTTCTTGCAGTCTGTCGAGCTCGTTCAGGCTATGATGCTCGACTCGGATGTCGAGGGCTTCTACAAGGACTTCAATGCCGATGTAGACCGCGCTGTGGCTAAGCGTATGTTCCAGATATACCGCGAGAATAACGACCGCCTACCCTCGATATACGAGAAGATCGATGCTGAGTTTGGTGGCAATAGCGATGCCTACGTAGACTGGCTCTACGATAACTCGCGCTGCACATCTCTGGAGAAGGTCGAGACTCTGCGTGCCGAGGCCGATGTCACCGCTGCCCTCCAGGCTGATCCTGCCTACGAGCTTACGATGTCTATCATCGCCCTCTACCGCGAGCTATACCCGGCTGTCATTGCTGCCGATCAGAAGTTCTCGGAGGGCCACCGCCTCTATATCAAGGGTCTTATGACGATGCAGCCCGATAAGGCGTGGGCCTCGGATGCAAACTTCACCATCCGCCTAACCTACGGCAATGTGCTTCCCTACAGCCCTGCCGACGGCATCATCTATAACCACTACACCACTATCGACGGTGTCATGGCTAAGGAGGACCCCACAAATCCCGTGGAGTTTACCGTTCCCGAGCGCCTTAAGGAGCTCTATGCCAAGAAGGACTACGGTCGCTATGCCGACGATAATGGTGAGCTTCCCGTTGCATTCCTCGTCAACTGCGACATCACGGGTGGTAACTCAGGCTCGCCCGTCATGGATAAGAAGGGCAGACTTATAGGCCTCGCCTTCGATGGCAACTGGGAGGCAATGTCTGGCGATGTAGCCTTCGAGCCCGACCTCCAGCGTACCATAGCCGTAGATATTCGCTACGTTCTCTTCGTCATAGAGAAGTATGCCGGTGCGAAGTGGCTCGTAGACGAGCTCACCATCAAGTAATTTGTTGTGATAGGGGGCCTACTTCGGCACATCCCTAAAAGTAGACTACCACGGGCTGTACTAATATGTACTATCCCGTGGTAGTCTCTTTTGTGATGCACCAAATTATGCCCCTTCTAACAACAAATTGCGAGTGCTACCCTCTAAAAAAAAATTACTAATTACTCCCTACTAATTACTCATTCCTAATTAAATGTTGTATCTTTGTGCTCGTTATGGAACGACACATAGACATAAACGATTATAACTACGACCTTCCCGACGAGCGTATTGCCAAGTTTCCACTTGCGGAGCGCTCGGCATCGAAGCTCCTCGTATACGACAACGGCACAATCCGCGAGAGTCGCTTTGCGCATGTCGCGGAGCACCTCCCCGAGGGCGCGATGCTCGTATTTAATAATACGCGCGTGGTGCGTGCGCGCATCGTCATGCACAAGGCCTCGGGTGCCCGCATCGAGGTGTTCTGCCTCGAGCCCCACGCCCCCGCGGACTATGAGCGCGCCTTTCAGCAGCGTGGCGAGAGCCAGTGGAGCTGCATCGTAGGCAACCTCAAGAAGTGGAAGGAGGGAGAGGTAGGCATCGACTTCGACTACCGTGGCGAGAGCCACACACTACGTGCCGAGATTGTAGAGCGTGGCACGCGCGAGCATATCGTGCGCCTACGCTGGTCGGCAGACTGCACCTTTGGCGAACTGCTGGAGGAACTCGGTCGCATACCCATACCGCCATACCTCAATCGCGAGAGCGAGGATATAGACAATACGCGCTACCAGACCGTCTATGCCCGCTTCGAGGGCTCGGTGGCAGCACCCACCGCAGGCCTCCACTTCACGCCCGAGCTTATCGAGGCGATGCGTGCGCAGGGCTTCGGCTTTGAGGAGGTCACACTCCATGTAGGTGCGGGCACCTTCCTCCCCGTAAAGGACGATGATGCTGCGCAGCACCCCATGCATACCGAGCACTTCATCACTACGCGCGCAACCCTCCATAACATCCTGCGTAACATCGACAGGGTCGTTGCCGTGGGTACCACATCCGTGCGCACGTTGGAGTCGCTCACAGCACTCGCATGGCGCATAATGACGACGGGCACGCCCGCTACGGAGCGCGTCATCGGACAGTGGGAGTTGTACGACATCCCCGCGACATTCAGCGGTCGCGAGGCGGTGCAACTGCTTGTAGACTACATGGATAGCAATGGCCTCGAGCAACTTAAGGCGGCTACGCAGATAATGATTACGCCGCTTGGCTATCGCTTTAGGATTGTGCGCTATATTATCACCAACTTCCACCAGCCTAAGTCGACGCTCTTGTTGCTCGTCGGTGCATACGTGGGCGACGATTGGCATACGATTTACGACTACGCCCTCGGCCACGACTTCCGCTTCCTGAGCTATGGCGACTCATCACTATTAAAGGTGGATAGATAATACAAAATTGTTCTATTTCGGAATAGGTGGTATCGCATAAGATAGAATAAAACATCGATAAATTAATTTTATCGGTGTTTTATTCTATTTATAATTTGTATATTTGCGAACTATTTTATTATTTTTTGAAATACAACTATTATGAAATCATTGAAAATTGGAGACCTTATCGCCAAGCTTCCCATCGTGCAGGGCGGTATGGGTGTTGGCATCTCGCTCTCGGGCCTTGCCTCGGCCGTAGCGAACGAGGGTGGTGTCGGCGTTATATCATCGGCCGGTCTCGGGCTGATATACAAGGATAGGGCTAAGAGTGTTGCTGAGGCAGCCATCGAGGGCCTTAAGGAGGAGTTGCGCAAGGCGCGTGCAAAGACCGAGGGTGTCATCGGTGTCAATGTGATGGTGGCGATGTCCAACTTCTCGGATATGGTGACTACGGCAATAAAGGAGGGTGCTGATATTATCTTCTCTGGTGCTGGGTTACCTCTCAACTTGCCGTCGTTTCTCACCGAGGGGGCTAAGACCAAGCTGGCGCCCATAGTGTCGTCGGCACGTGCTGCAAAGGTGTTGTGCGAGAAGTGGTGGTCGGAGTATCGCTATGCCCCCGATGCCATCGTTGTTGAGGGCCCCAAGGCGGGAGGACACCTCGGCTATAAGGCTGACCAGATATTCTCGGAGGACTATAGACTTGAGAAGATTTTGCCGGAGGTTGTTGGTGTTGTCGATAGCTTTGCTAAGGAGCACGACCGCGAGATACCGGTTATCGCTGCCGGAGGTATCTATACGGGCGAGGATATATACTATATTATGGAGCTTGGAGCCTCGGGCGTGCAGATGGGAACGCGCTTTGTGACTACCGAGGAGTGTGATGCCGATGTACGCTTTAAGCAGACATATATCGAGGCACGCAGGGAGGATATTGAGATTATTCAGAGTCCCGTAGGCATGCCCGGCAGGGCTGTGCGTAGCTCGTTCCTTGATAGCGTTAGGGCAGGACTTACGAAGCCTAAACATTGCGCCTACAACTGTATACGCACGTGCGATGTGGCGCATAGCCCCTATTGTATAATGTTAGCGCTTTATAATGCGTTTAAGGGGCGCTTGGAACATGGCTACGCATTTGCTGGGGCAAATGCGTGGCGTGCCGAGAAGATCGAGAGTGTGAAGCATGTCTTTGAAACTCTCGTTGAGGAGTTTTCTGCTAAGAGTTGTGCTGTGCTCGGTCGATAAACGGATGTGTATTAATAGATTAGGGCTACCTCGAAGGGTAGCCCTAATCTATTAATATATAATCTCTTAATACTGCTCCTTGGCATTGGGGAAGTCGCGGCTCTTAACATCGTCGACATAGTGTCCCACAGCCTCCGCGATGGTTGTGCCGAGGTCGGCATAGCGGCGTAGGAAGCGGGGCGAGAATGCCTGCGTGATGCCGAGCATGTCGTGTGCCACGAGCACCTGACCATCAGTGTCGCCACCGGCACCGATGCCGATGGTGGGGATGTGCAACTCCTTGGATACGCGGCGGCCAAGCTCCGCGGGAATCTTCTCGAGGACAAGACCGAAGCATCCCGCCTCCTCCAAGAGGTGAGCATCGCGCACAAGCTTCTCTGCCTCAGCCTCATCCTTGGCGCGCACGTTGTACGTGCCGAACTTATGTATCGACTGCGGCATGAGTCCGAGGTGTCCCATGACGGGGATGCCGGCCGAGAGTATGCGGTTTACCGACTCCAACACCTCCTCGCCACCTTCGAGCTTCACGGCATCGGCCTCGGTCTCCTTCATGATACGCACGGCAGAGTCGAGCGCCAGCTTGGAGTTACCCTGGTATGTTCCAAAGGGTAGGTCGA
Organism: Alistipes sp.; assembly: GCA_017451685.1. Classification (GTDB taxonomy): domain Bacteria; phylum Bacteroidota; class Bacteroidia; order Bacteroidales; family Rikenellaceae; genus Alistipes. Next base: position 6,975 of record JAFTNV010000005.1, on the reverse strand, counting down.
CAACGACAAGAGCGCGCTTCGTGGCACGAACAACGGCCTTGGCATGGTAAATCATCATATCGAGGGTGATGGGCAATGTAGTCTCGAAGCCGGCCATGACGTTTGCTGCCGAGTCACCCACGAGGATGACATCAATGCCCGCCTGGTCGACAATCTTTGCCATCGAATAATCATACGACGTGAGCATGGCAATCTTCTCGCCACGCTGCTTCATCTCCGTAAGGCGCAATGTCGTCACCGCCCTCACTGTACTTTCTACTGACATACGATATAGGTTTGTTAATTTAGTACAAAGGTAGCCAATAAAGTGAAAAGTGCAAATTTTTGGTGTAAAAACACCTATATATATTTGTATAACGAAAAAAAATTCTTACCTTTGTGGCGTTATTGAGCGAGAGTAAGGGGGCGGAGAGTCCCCTTATTTCGTAGTTGGATGATAATGATATAGAATAAATTGCAATAATATATGATTGATATAAAGCGTGTTACGGATATTGCCGAGAAACATTTGGCAGGCACGGATATGTTTGTCGTGGAGTGTAAGGCCACGCCCATGGGCGAGATTGAGCTCCTTATCGACAGCGACAAGGCCGTGAGGCTTGAGGATTGTGCTGCGCTAAACCGTGCCATCGAGGCGGAGCTCGACCGCGAGGTTGAGGACTTCTCGTTGATGGTAGCCTCGGCAGGTATAGGCTCGGAACTTAAGCTCCTGCGCCAGTACGTAAAGATTATCGGCAGCTCTGTGGAGGTGCTCCTGAAGGATGGCATCAAGATTCTCGCGAAGCTCGAGAAGGCCGACAACGATGGCATAGTCCTCTCATACGAGGAGAAGCAGCTCATCGAGGGTAAGAAGCGTAAGCAGACGGTAGAGGTGACAAAGGAGTACAAGTGGGAGGAGATAAAGTACGTTAAAGAGTATCTCGACTTCAAGTAATTTGTTGTGATAATGGCGCATCTTCGAAGCTTCGCTTGCCTGAAAAATGCTCATTTACTTCAGTAAACTCCGCTTTTTTAGTCTGCGACGAATCTCCAAATATGCACCATTCTGACAACAAATTGGGATTGTGAGGCAGGTACGGTCTATGGCAATCATAGAAACCCATAGGAACTCATAGGAACCCATAAATAACGAAAACAAGAACAAAAAACAAAATACAAAAGCAAAATGAAGTACATTAATCTTATCAGCAACTTTGCTGAGTTCAAAGAGCTAAAGAGCATCGACAATGCTACGCTCATCGGTGTATTGGAGGATGTATTCCGCCATGCGCTACAGAAGCAGTTCGAGAGCGACGAGAACTTCGACGTCATCATCAACCCCGAGAAGGGCGACCTTGAGATTTGGCGCAACCGCACCGTCGTGGAGGATGATGCCGTGGAGAACGAGAATACCGAGATTGCGGTATCGGAGGTGAAGACCATAGATGCCTCGTACGAGGTGGGTGACGAGTATGTCGACCAGATAGACATGACGAAGTTTGGCCGTCGTGCTGTGTTGTCGTTGCGCCAGAACCTCGCATCGCGCATCCTCGACCTCGAGAAGGCTGCCCTCTTCGAGAAGTACTCGGAGAAGGTGGGCGAGATTATCGCCGGCGAGGTATACCAGGTGTGGAAGAAGGAGGTGCTCGTGCGCGATGACGACGGCAACGACCTCATCCTTCCCAAGGGTGAGCAGATCCCCAACGACTTCTACCGTAAGGGCGACACCATCAAGGCTATCGTTAAGTCGGTGGAGATGAACAACAATCAGCCCCGCATCATCCTCTCGCGTACCGACAACCAGTTCCTCGAGCGTCTGTTCGAGCAGGAGGTGCCCGAGATTTACGATGGTCTTATCACCATCAAGCGTATCGCCCGCATCCCGGGAGAGCGCGCCAAGGTGGCTGTGGAGTCGTACGACGACCGCATCGACCCCGTAGGTGCATGTGTCGGCATGAAGGGCTCGCGTATCTACACCATCGTGAAGGAGCTGCGCAACGAGAACATCGATGTCGTTAACTTCACGGCAAACACGTCGCTCATGATTCAGCGCTCGTTGAACCCCGCGAAGATATCGACCATCACCATCGACGAGGAGCGTAAGACGGCATCGGTATACCTCAAGCCCGAGGAGGTGTCGCTGGCTATCGGTAAGGGTGGCTTGAACATACGCCTCTCGAAGATGCTCACGGGCTACGACATCGATGTATACCGCGAGATTGAGGAGGAGGATGTTGCACTTGTGGAGTTTGCCGACGAGATTGAGGGCTGGATTATCGAGGCTCTCAAGGCTGCCGGCTGCGACACGGCAAAGAGCGTGTTGGAGCTCTCGGTGGAGGAGATAGCACAGCGTGCCGACCTCGAGGTTGAGCAGGCCGAGCGCGTAGTAGAGATTCTCAAGGCCGAGTTCGAGTAGTCCGAAAGTTGATAACGATTAATGAAAGGAGATATTGAATGGATAATACGAAGAAGATAAGGCTTATACAGGTTGCCAAGGAGTTTAAGGTGGGCTTCAATACGCTTGCCGACTACCTCCAGCGCAAGGGCTTGCAGAGCGACTGCTCGCCCTCGTCGCCCGTAACGGCCGAGGTATATGCCGCATTGGAGAAGGAGTTTGGTCGCAATCGTCAGTCGGGAAATGAGCGCAACGCCGTGCGCGAGCGCATACAGCAGAAGGGCTCGGTGAGCATCGCCACGCAGGGTCAGAAGGCTAAGGAGGAGGATGACGAGGAGGTTGTCGTTAAGAGCAATGTCATCAGCGTCAAGGACGAAGTGCGCGGCCCCAAGATTCTGGGTAAGATAGACCTTAACCCCAAGAAGGAGGAGGTCAAGAAGGAGAAACCTAAAAAAGAGGAGCCCAAGAAGGAGGAACCCAAGGTTGAGCCTAAGAGGGAGGAGCCCAAGGTTGAGGCTCCGAAGCCTGTTGTCGAGCCCGTCGTTGAGCCTAAGGTGGAGGTTGCAGCCCCCGCGGAGGAGGAGAAGAGGGATTCGGTATATCGTCCCGAGGTAGCACAGCTCGGTGGCCCCAAGATTCTCGGCACGATGGATGTGTCGAACATGGTGCCCGGAGGCAAGCATAAGCGTAAGCGCCTGGATAAGGAGAAGGTGAACGTCGCCAAGGAGGGTAAGAACACCGGCAAGCAGGATAAGCAGTCACAGAAGGGTGGCAACAAGCCGCAGCAGGGTGGCCAGCAGGGTGGCGCTCAGCAGCCCCAGGCTAACAACAAGAAGAATAAGAAGCAGAAGCAGCAGCCCAAGCCCATCGTGCGCCCCGAGGTGTCGGACGAGGAGGTATCAAAGCAGATAAAGGATACGTTGGCACGCCTCACGGCCAAGGGTACGAAGTCGAAGGGTGCGAAGTATCGTAAGGAGAAGCGCGAGGAGGTACGCGAGCGCATGAACGAGGAGATCGAGCGCGAGGAGATGGAGCGCAGCGTGCTCAAGGTCACGGAGTTCGTGACGGTGAGCGAGCTCGCTACGATGATGAACGTGTCGCCCATGGAGGTTATCTCGGCATGTATGAACCTCGGCCTTATGGTATCTATCAACCAGCGCCTCGATGCCGAGGCCTTGGTTGTCGTTGCCGAGGAGTTCGGCTTTACGGTGGAGTTCGTGTCGGTGGAGATTCAGGAGGCCATCGAGAGCGACGAGGATAGCGAGGAGGATCTCGTATCACGTCCCCCGATTGTCACCGTCATGGGTCACGTAGACCACGGTAAGACATCGCTCTTGGATAACATACGTAAGACCAACGTGACGGCCGGCGAGGCGGGAGGTATCACGCAGCATATCGGTGCCTACTCTGTGGAGCTCAACGGCCAGAAGATCACATTCCTCGATACGCCGGGTCACGAGGCATTTACGGCTATGCGTGCGCGTGGTGCTAAGATGACCGACGTTGCCATCATCATCGTCGCAGCCGACGACTCGGTGATGCCCCAGACTGTTGAGGCCATCAACCACGCCTCGGCAGCAGGTGTACCCATGGTGTTCGCCATCAACAAGATGGATAAGCCTCAGGCTAATGCCGACCATATCCGCGAGCAGCTGTCGCAGATGAACTACCTCGTGGAGGACTGGGGCGGTAAGTACCAGTGTCAGGAGGTGTCGGCAAAGAAGGGCATGAACCTCGACAAACTCCTTGAGAAGGTGCTCCTCGAGGCCGAGATGCTCGAGCTCAAGGCCAACCCCGACCGTAAGGCCTCGGGTGCCGTCATCGAGTCGATGTTGGATAAGGGCCGCGGCTATGTTGCCACCATCATGGTGCAGAACGGTACGCTCCGCGTGGGCGACGTGCTCCTCTCGGGTACGTATACGGGCCGCGTGAAGGCTATGTTCGACGAGAATGGTAAGAAGGTTATGGAGGCGGGCCCCTCGACACCTGTGCAGGTGCTCGGCCTCAACGGTGCTCCCCAGGCGGGTGACACCTTCAACGTGATGGAGGACGACCGCTCGGCACGCGAGATTGCCAACAAGCGTGAGCAGTTGCAGCGTATGCAGGGCATCATGACACAGAAGCACGTCACGCTCGACGAGATTGGCCGTCGTATCGCTATAGGCTCGTTCAAGGAGCTTAACATCATCGTCAAGGGTGATGTGGATGGCTCGGTGGAGGCCATGACAGGCTCACTCATCAAGCTGTCGAAGGAGAGCGTGCAGGTGAACGTCATCCACTCGGCCGTAGGTCAGATTTCGGAGTCGGATGTATTGCTTGCTGCCGCCTCGAATGCCATCATCGTGGGCTTCCAGGTGCGTCCCTCGGCTGCGGCACGTAAGGCTGCCGAGAAGGAGCAGATCGACATACGCCTCTACTCGATTATCTACGATGCCATCAACGAGATTAAGGACGCCATCGAGGGTATGCTCGAGCCCGTGATGAAGGAGGAGATTGTATGCTCTACCGAGGTGCTCGAGACCTTCAAGATATCGAAGGTGGGTACCGTGGCAGGATGTATCGTGCGTGAGGGTAAGATGCAACGCAACACTCCCATCCGCGTTATCCGTGACGGTATCGTTATCTACACCGGTAAGCTCGGCTCACTGCGCCGCTTCAAGGACGACGTGAAGGAGGTTACCGTAGGTCAGGATTGCGGTCTTAACATCGAGTCGTACAACGACATTCGCGTAGGCGATATTGTCGAGGGTTACGAGCAGGTTGAGGTCAAGAGAAAGTAGTTTTGTTGTGATAAGGGACATCTACTGCCGCTAACGAAATATGCCGTCAATGGGCAGTACGCCCAAGTACAGCCCATCGACGCCAATTTCGCCGAGCGTTGTATCTGCAACCCTTCTGACAACAAAACGGAATAATAATAGACACAAACAAGTTTAACCTAAAATAAAAACTTAAAGACATGAATCACCAGATTAAGTTTACCACTCCCGCTGAGGCCGTAAAGTGCATCAAGTCGGGTGACCACATCCACCTCAGCTCGGTGGCATCAGCTCCCCAGTGCCTCATCAAGGCTATGTGCGACCGCGGTCGTGCCGGTGAGTTCAAAGATGTACACATCCACCACCTCCACACCGAGGGCCCTGCTCCCTATGCAGACCCCGAGTTCGAGGGCGTATTCCAGCTCGACTCATTCTTCGTGGGCGGCAATGTGCGCAAGGTGACGCAGAGCGGCTATGCCGACTATATTCCTATCTTCCTCTCTGAGACGCAGAAGCTCTATCGCTCGGGCGCTGTGCCCTGTAACGTGGCGATGATTCAGGTGTCGCGCCCCGACAAGCACGGCTACGTATCGCTCGGTACGTCGGTAGATGCTACGTTGGCAGCCGTTGAGTGCGCCGACCACGTTATCGCCGTAGTGAACAAGTACGTTCCCCGCTCGTTTGGTGACGCTATGATTCACGTGTCGAAGATTAACTACTTCGTCGAGGACGACCAGCCCCTCGAGGAGGCTCACTTCACCACGCCTAACGAGGTGGAGACCAAGATTGGTAACCTCTGCGCAGGCCTTATCGAGGATGGCGCTACGCTCCAGATGGGTATCGGTGCTATTCCTAACGCTGTGCTCGCACAGCTCGGCAACCACAAGAACCTCGGTGTTCACACCGAGATGTTTGCCGATGGCGTGCTTCCCCTCGTGGAGAAGGGCGTAATCAACGGCGCGTTGAAGAATATCGACAAGGGTAAGATGGTATCTACATTCCTCATGGGCTCGCAGAAGGTGTACGACTTCATCGACGACAACCCCGGCGTATTGATGATGGACGTGGGCTACACCAACGATCCCTTCGTTATCGCTAAGAATGATAAGGTTACGGCCATCAACTCAGCCCTCCAGGTGGATATCACTGGTCAGGTATGTGCCGACTCTCTCGGCCGTAAGTTCTACTCGGGCGTAGGTGGTCAGATAGACTTCATCTACGGTGCATCGCTCTCGAAGGGTGGTAAGGCCATCATCGCCATGCCCTCAATCACGAATAAGGGCGTATCGAAGATCTCGGATGTCCTCACCGAGGGTGCGGGTGTTGTTACCACACGTAACCACATCCACTGGTTTGTTACGGAGAATGGCGCCGTAGACCTCTATGGCAAGAGCCTTCAGGAGCGTGCTCGCCTCATCATCTCTGTGGCACACCCCACAGCGCAGGAGGCTCTCGACGAGGCCGCCTTCAACCGCTATGGCTCACACCACCACTATATTAAAAGCTATATGAAGTAATTTCAGATTACTTCGTAATCACAAAGACCTTCCACCTCGGAAGGTCTTTGTTGCTTTTAATATAGCGGTGGTGTATCACCACCTTTCATATATACAATCCCTCTAAATCCCCCTTTGAGAAGGGGGACTTTGTTTAAGGGGTATATGTCTAAGTAATCGGATTTCCGAGACTTGTCGTATATGCAAGAGCCTGTCTAACAAGTTTTTTGTTAGGCAGGTTTTTGTATATATATATAAAGTTGCTATCTTTGTATTGCGAGCTGTTCAGCTCAACTGGAATTGAAAGAATAACATAATATTTTTCGTAAACAGCCGGGACCACACG